>DATFWH010000271.1:0-15673 GCA_035259465.1 Binatia bacterium | reverse complement strand
CGCCGCAGATGATCGAAGGCCTCATCAAGGCCGACCCGCTGATAGAAGAGGCGATGGTGCTGGGCGACGGTGAGCGGCATCTGATGGCGCTCGTAACGCTCGACCGCGCGCGCCTCGCCGAATGGGCCGAAAAAGAAGGTATTCAGCTCGGCGGAGCGGAGCAGGCGGCGGCAGACCCGCGGGTTGCGTCGTTGATCAAAGAGCGCATCCGCGCCGTCAATAAACGCGTGGCTGTGTACGAGGCCGTAAGGAATTTCCGTATTCTGCCGCACGGCTTCTCTATGGAGAACGCCGAAGTGACTCCGACACTGAAGCTCCGGCGGCAGATTATCCAGGAACGCTACAAAAAAATCATCGAGGAGATGGCGCGGCGGCCCAGATCCGACGCGGAATAGCTGCTTGACACCCCTGGGGGTATCCGTTAGCTTTCCAACGCTGCAAAAGGAAACCAGGGAGGTTGTGAGATGAGAAACAGGGGACTGCTTCTTTGGGCGGGATTGTCGGCGTTTCTGGCAGCCGGCATCCTATCGCTGCCGACACGCCATGCGATCGTTCCCTCCGCACAGGCGCAGGACGAAGAATCGAAGAAGATCGTTCCTTATGTTCCGACACCGCAGGAGGTCGTCGAGAAGATGCTCGACATGGCGCAGGTTAAAAAAGGCGATGTTGTCTACGACCTCGGCTCGGGCGACGGCCGCATTGTCGTCACGGCGGCGAAGAAATACGGCGTCCGTGCGATCGGCTTCGAGATCGACCCGCAGCGCATCAAAGAATCGCACGAGAACATCAAAAAGGCCGGCGTGGACAAGCTCGTCGAGATCCGCCAGCAGGATATTCGCACCGTCGATCTGTCACCCGCCTCCGTGCTCACGATGTACCTGCTTCCGGAAGTCAATATGATGCTCAGGCCCAATATCTGGAGCCAGATGAAGCCCGGCTCGCGCGTCGTTTCGCACGACTTCGATATGGGCGACTGGAAACCGATCAGAGAAGAGCATGTCAAAGACTCCTCCGGCTGGGAGCACACCCTTTATCTCTGGCGCGTAGAGGCGAGAAAATAGCCGCCGGCCGGTTCCAGTTCCCTTTAATAACCCCCGCAGCCGGAGCCCATCCGGCGATTCACGAAGGGTGCCTGTTCGCCAATTCCCAGCCCGCGGGCGTTACAAATTTTGTCTACACGCCCAGAAATGGCAGAATCTTGTCTTCGGGGCACCAATCGACGAAATCAAATCTTTTGAGATATCCGTAACTTGCTTCTCAAGCCAAGATCTTTGGCTTTGGCATAAATTCTGCTGACTTGGTGTAAACGGGCAAATGTAAGAACTTTGGGAGGCAGGTAAAGTGGAACAAATACTAACAGCTTCACAGGTCGCAGACCTGCTTCAGGTCCACTTGCGGACGGTTTATAAGCTCGCTCGCAAGGGCCTGATTCCGGGCCGTAAGTTCGGCGGTGGCTGGCGCTTTAGCAAGGAAGAGATCTTGAAAATGATCTCGAGCGGCCGTCTCGCCTCGCTTCAGTCCGAAATTGCGCAGGCCGACGCTGATTTCAAATAACTTCACCTCTATCGACCCCGCGGCGCCGCGCTGGTGCGGCGCTTCGATCCATACGGCCGCGGACGCTGTCGGATGTCGAAAACGGGGCGATGAAAAACGCACTCATCATATCCGTCGTCGCCGGGCTGCTGCTGGCGGCGGCTCCTTGTCGAGCGCAGAGGATTTTCCATATCTGCGCGCTCGTCGGCGAAGACCAGTTCGTGCCCGCCTTCGAAGGCTTCCGCGGCAAAATGGCCGAGCTCGGCTATATCGAAGGCAAGAATGTCCGCTATAGCCTCTACAACGCCAAAGGGGACTTGGATGATCTCAAGGTCCTCGCGCAAAAGATCGTCCAGCAAAAGCCGGATCTTATCGTAACGTCCTCTACGACCGCGACCGCTCCGGTTGCGAAGCTCACCGCCGGCACCGATCTCCCAGTGGTTTTTTTGAGCGCCGGCAATCCTCTGAAGCTGGTCAAAAGCTATTCCAGCTCCGGCAACAACCTGACCGGCATCTCCAGCTCGGCCCTCGAATTGACGGAAAAGCGCTTGGCGCTCGTTCGCGAGCTCGCGCCCACGGTCAAACGGGTCGTCTTTCTGACCAACGGCCAGGGGACGAACTTCGAGGAATATCTCGCCGCCACTCGCGACACGGCCAGTAAATTCAATTTCGAACTGACAGAGATCGAGCTTCTGGGCGCCAATCGGGACGAGGTTAAAAAGCACATCGGCCGCATCACACGCAAAGCCGGCGAAGCCGTGGTCGTCCCGCCCGATGCGCCGCTGGTAGGCTCGATCGAATTTATCTCGGCCCAAGCCGTAAAAGAGAAGCTTCCCTCGATCGGCCCAAATGTTCAGACAGTGCGAAGGGGGATGCTAGCCGCCTATAGCTCCGACTATCACTCGCTCGGCCGGCAGGGAGCGAAACTCGTCGACATGATTCTCCGCGGGGCGAAGCCGGCGGACCTGCCGATCGAGCTACCCCACAAACTAGAGCTCGCCGTGAATCTCAAGATCGCCCGCGCCATCGGGCTCAAGCCTGCCAAGGAAATCCTCTTGCGCGCCGACGAGCTCATTGAGTAAATTCGGGCGTGCCGAATTCGTGGAAAATGGCCGCAGGTTGGTTTCGGTGGCGTGGCGGCATCCGCCACCGGCTGCTTTGGACCGGGCTCCTGTTTCTCGGTATCGCCCTCCTCGCCAACACGATCGCAGGCAGCCTATACACACGCAGGCAGATCAAGCGCGCGGCGGTTCGCCTTCAGGCTGAAGTCGCCTCGAAAGTCGCGAATCACATCGCCGGGATCATGGACCGCAAAACGGAGCGGCTCATGGATCTCACGGTTTCGCTGGGTCTTTACGGGCCCGGCACGGAAGGGCAGCGCACGCTCGCGCTACTGCTGGTGAAAAACGACCAGGCATTTACCGGCATGACGATTCTCGATGCGCAGGGAAACGAGATCGTTAAGGTCTCCGAGCGTCGGGTCTATTTCCCGACCGATCTCGCCAACCGCTCGACCGAGCTGTTTTTCCGCCAACCCATGCAGGGCGCCGCTTATGTATCGCCGGTTTACACGACGGACAAGGCCGAACCGTATGTGACGATGGCGGTCCCGATATTCCAGGGCCCCGGCCGCGCAGTCGGCGTCGTCGTGGCCGAAGTCAACCTGACCTTCTTATGGCAGATCATCGGCGACGTGAGGTTTTCCGAGTCTGGCAACACGTTTCTTGTGGACGGTCAAGGGAATCTGGTCGCGCATCGCGACCCATCTCTGGTTCTGAGACGAACCAACCTGCGCGATCATTTCAAGGTGCGAGAATTCGTTGAGCGGCCCGAGGCACCCGACGCGAAAGCGGGCGAAGAAGGAACGGACATCATGGGGCAGCGGGTGGTCTCGACCTACGCGCCGGTGCGCGGGCTTCGCTGGGCCGTCGTCGTCAATGAGCCGGTCGACAGCGCGCTTGCCGATCTCGCCGCGATGCAGCGCTACGCCATCCTGCTGCTCGTCGCCGGTCTCGGCGTCGGGTCTCTGGTGATTCTCTGGGTTAGCAACAAGATCACGGCGCCGATCCGCAAACTGCATCGCGGCGTGGAAATCATGCGCCAGGGAGGTCTCGAGCACCGCGTCGACATTAAAACCGGCGACGAGATCGAGCATCTCGCGGCCGAGTTCAACGAGATGGCGGCCGAGCTCGAGAATTCGTATGGGATGCTCGAGCAGCGGGTCGATCAGCGGACCAAGGATCTGGCGGCGCTCTATGAAGTCACGACCGCCGTCAACGAATCCCTGGAATTGCCCCCCGTTCTCGACCACGTCATTCAAAGAATATCTGCGCTTTTTGATTTCGACGCCACGGCGATCTTTCTGTTCGATGAGGCAGGCGAGGAGATCCATATGCGCGCTTCCGGCGGCGCCTGCCCGGAGTTCTGGGGGCAGCGGAAAGGATTCCGCCGCGGCGAAGGTCTAGTCGGCCGTGTCGTGGAAAGCGGCGAAGCCTTCGTCTTCGAGGATATCGCTAGCGATAGGCGTTACGACTCGCTCACGCGCAACGGGGAGACTCGACGCGCTGGAGCACGCTTTCTAGCCGTGTTGCCGATTAAGACGAAAGGCGAGACGGTAGGCGTCGTCGTCTCGACGTGCCGGTACCCGCGGCGGCTGACCGAGGAGGAGTTCAGGCTCCTGACTTCGATGTCGGACCAGATCGGCGCGGCCGTCCAGAAAGCCGGCCTCTTCGAGGAAAGCGTGAGCCGCGCCAACGAGCTGGCGGCGCTCTACGACGTGACCGCTACCGTGAACCAATCGCGCGATCCGGACGTTGTACTGCGTGAGGTCGTCCATAAAGTGCTCCAGCTGACCGGCTTCGACGCCGCGCGCGTTTACCTGTTCGACTCCGAGACCGACGGGCTGCGGTTGAAATTTCATGAAGGCCTTACACCGGAGTTCGCCGCGGAGGTCGTCTCTTACCGCGCCGGCGAAGGCATCGACGGCAAAGTCGCCGCGAGCGGCGAGCCGGCGTTTTTCTACGACGTTCAAAACGATCCCCTGTACGAAGCGATGGCGCGGAAGGGCCGGGCGCGTGAGGCCGGCTTCCGGACGCTCATGAGCTTTCCGCTCCGCAGCAAGACCCGGACGCTCGGAACGATCAATTTCTTAAACCGCACGCCGCGCAGCCTGCTGGCCAGGGACCGCGTCCTGCTGCTGTCGATGGCCAATCAGATCTGCGTGGCGCTCGAAAACGCCAAGCTTTTCGAACAGACCGTAGCGGGCGCGAAGGAGATCTCTGCCCTCTACGACGTTACCAAGACGGTAAATCAGTCGCTCGATCTCACCGTCGTGCTGCAGGAGGTGATCGAGAAGTTCAACGATATTTTTCGCTTTAATTCCACGCGCATTTATCTTGCCAATCCGCACTCCGGCGATCTCGAGCTGCAGGCATCGTACTCGATGGAGGGCAAGGGGAGCGAGCGGGTGCGGTCGTTCCGCCGCGGCGAAGGAATCATCGGAAAAGTTGCCGATAGCGGCGAGCCGATAATTTTCGAGGACCTGCGGACCGATCCGCGATACCAGCAGCTGAGCACCAGCAAGAACACACGGGACACAGGCAACGCGTTTCTGGCGATCTTCCCGATCCTGGCGAAGTTCAAGACCGTCGGGACGATCCTCTGCAACGGACGCGAGCCGCGCCGCCTGACTCACGGCGAGACCCAGCTGATCGCATCGATGGCCGCACAAATCGGCGTGGCTGTCGAAAACGCGCGGCTGTATTCCGAGACCAAGCAAAAGACGCTGGAGCTTGAGAAGGCGAACACGGAGATGGAAGAGGCCTATAGGGCCAAAGGCGACTTTCTCGCGGCGATGTCGCACGAGCTCCGAACCCCCCTCAACGTCATTATCGGCAACGCCGACCTTTGCCGCGACGGCTTTTTCGGCGATCTCTCGACGAAGCAGAGGCAGGCGCTCGAGAAAATCCTGCGCTACTCGCGCATTCTGCTGAAGCTCATCAGCGACGTTTTGACGCTCACCAAAATCGAGGCGAAGAAAATGTCGCTGGACCTGTCCACGTTCGAAATCGGCGAAGTCATCGAGCAGTTGGAAAGTTATGTCGAGCAGCTGAACCACAACGGACGCGTGGGCATCTCCTGGAGCGTGCCGCCGAAGCTGCCCGCGCTCACGACCGACGCCCTCAAGCTCGAGGAGATACTGCAGAACCTCATCGGCAACGCGTACAAGTTCACGCCGAACGGCTCGATCGAGATCCGCGTCCGCGACCTCACGCACGAGCGACGTGTCGAGTTCGCCGTCGCCGACACCGGCATCGGCATCAAGCCGGAGGATCTGGATAAAATCTTCGATGAATTTCACCAGCTCGAGGAGGCGCACACCGGCAGCTATTTCGGCGTGGGCCTCGGGCTGAGCATCATCAAGAAATACCTCGATCTGATGAAGGGCGACATACGCGTGGAGAGCGCGCCGGGCGCGGGCTCCACGTTTACCTTCACGCTGCCCTATTCCCTGGACGCCGCCGCGCTTCCGTCGCGTCGGGTCGCCGCCGGTCAGGCCTAGCTTTCCTCTTGACTTTCTTTCCGACTACGGGAAAGAAGGTGAATTTAGTAATCGAATTCTTTCGCCACGAAAGAGGAAAGGCATTTTTATGGGCGGTGCGCTGCAGGGCATTCGGGTAATCGAGATCGCGAGCTACGTGACGGGGCCGTTCGCCGGGCTGCTGCTCGCCGATATGGGCGCGGATGTCGTGAAGCTCGAGCAGCCCGGGCAGGGCGATCCGTTCCGCGGCTGGGGCGAGAACCTATACTCATCCAATTTCCGCAGCCTCAACCGCAACAAGAAAAGCCTGACGCTCGACATCCGCAAGGACGATGCGCGGGAGATTTTTCTCAAGCTCGCGTCCGGCGCGGATGTGCTCATTGAGAATTTCCGCCCCGGCACGCTGGAGAAGCGCGGCATGGGGTACGACGCCGTCAGGGCGTTGAATCCCAAAATCGTTTATTGTTCGATCTCGGGCTTCGGCCAGACCGGGCCGTATCGCGACCGGCCCGGCTACGATACCGTAGGGCAGGCGATGAGCGGGCTCCTCAGCCTGTGCACCGATCCAGAGAAGCCGCAGGGCATGGGCATATCCTTCTCCGATCATCTCACGGGCATTTACGCCTGCTACGGCATCCTGAGCGCGCTGGTGCACAGGCTCCAGACCGGCGAGGGCCAGCGGGTCGAAACCTCGCTGCTGCGGGCGACGGTTTCCTTCACGAGCGAGAACGCCGTGCGCTTCTTCGAAACCGGCCGGGTCCCGCGGCGCGCCACGCGCGTGCGCACCGCCGGCGTTTTCGCCTTCACCGACCGCGAAGGGCTGCCCTTCGTGATTCACTTGTCCTCGCCGGACAAATTCTGGCGCGGCCTCCTCGACGTCGTTGGCAAGTCCGAATGGGCGGACGACCCCCGCTTTCGCGACCGCAACGGCAGGCAGAAAAATCACGACGCGCTGGGCGAAATGCTCGCGGCAATATTCCGCACCGGCGCGCGCGCGGATTGGCTCCGCAAGCTCGAGGAGCACGATGTACCGTCGGCGCCGCTCAACACGATGGACGAAGTCTTCAAAGACCCGCAGGTTCAAACCTACGGATTCCCCGTCGAGGCGGAGCATCCGGTAATGGGGAAAATGAAGCTCGTGGGCAGCGGCGTGGACCTGAGCGCGACGCCGCCCGGCGTTGCGCTGCCGCCGCCGATGCTCGGCGAGCATACGGAAGAGATTTTAGGAAAGATCGGCTATGACGCAGCGCGAATCGCGCAACTCAGAGAAAACGGCGTGATTTGAACAATGACCGCGTCACTTCATGAACCCGGTCTCTTCCAACTTCGTACACAGGCTCATATCCGCGACGTCTTCGGGCTTGAGCTGTGCGGCTTTCGGGTTGATGCCGTGCTGAGCCATCAGCTTCAGCACGGACGCGATGCCTTCGATCGACGGACACGGCTTCCGCGGCAGGCCGGCGATGAGATCGACGTAGGCTTTCTCCGCGCGTTCGGCTTTGTCGAGCTTCAGGTTCTTCGCGATCGTCTGCTCGACGATGCGTTTATTTTCCGGGTTGTGGATCGCGGCGACGCTCTCGACGATCGCCTTGGCGAGATTTTCGACGACGACGGGATTCGACTTCATGTATTTGCGCGATAACACGACGCCAGCGGATTGGAACGGGATATTCTCCTTCACTTCATCGACGAGAATGCGGTAGCCTTCCTCCTTCAGTTGCGGCCCCATCTCGGGTGCGAGACTGGTAGCGTCGATAGCGCCAGAACGTAGCGCCGCCAGCCGCTCGGGGTTGCCGCCGACGCCGAGCAGCGTGATGTTGTCGCGCTTGGGAATGAGTCCGAGAAAATCGAGCGCGACGTAGGTGCCGAGCGAAGCCGAGCCGGACGGCGTTCCGATGCCGACTTTCTTGCCTTTCAGGTCCGCGCCGCTTTTGATCGTCGGGCGCGCCACGAAGAGATAATCGAGACGGTTTTTCATTCCGAGGATCATCGTCAAATCGCCGCCGGCGGTCACTGCGTTGGTCACGTGCGTCGCGCCGATGAGGCCGACGGGAACCTGCCCCGCGAGCATCGCCTGAGCCGCGCGCCCCGCGATGATGAAGACGTTGTCGATCTCGAGGTTGTACTTGCGGAAAATCCCGCGGTCCTTGGCGAACCACATCGGTGTCACGTCGTTGCTGATCGCGCCCTGCGCGATGAAAAGCTTGGTCGGCTGATCGGCTGTCCAGGCGCGCGGCGCGGAGAGCAGCATAACAGCGGCAGCGAGGAAAATTCGCAGCTTCATCGTAGATTCGTTACAACGTCTGATCGCTTGTAGCATGCAGGGAATTCGATGTAAACATAACGCATGCCGCGACATCCGAGTTTGATCGCGCTCTCGCACGATCACCATCACGGCCTCGCACTCGCGCTCCGCTGCCGCAAGCAGGCGCTCGGCCGCTTGAAGCCGATGGGTCTCGCGGGATTGAAGGAGCGCGCGACGGAGTTTGCCGCGTTCTTCGAACAAAATCTGACGCGTCATTTCAAAGCCGAAGAAGAGATACTTTTTCCGTCGATGCGTGCTGCGATTCCAGAGTCGTCGGCGTTGATCGACGATTTGCTCGCGGATCACGCGCGCCTTCGGGGCTTTCTTCCTTCGCTCGTCGGAGGTGCCGGGCTGGCGAAGCATCTCTTCGATGCCGGCGATCTGCTCGAACGGCACATTCGCCGCGAAGAGCGCGAGCTTTTCCCGCTTTTCGAAAAGCATGCCGCAGGGATCGACACGGACAAATTGGGCAGCGAGATGGGAGCGATTCTCGGATGACGCCTTTTACGGTGCAAGGAGGCGGGGCGATCGATTTCTCGCCCGAGCGCGTGATCATCGCGGGCTATACCGGCCGCAACCAGGAGGAGACGCGCGCGCACATCCGCGAGCTCGAGAAGCAAGGAATTCCGACGCCCGCGGAGATTCCGGCGATCTTCCGCACGACGCTCGACCGTCTTACGACGGACGGCGAAATCGAGGTCGTCGGCGATCATACCGCCGGTGAGGCCGAGGTGGTTCTCCTCGTCAAAGGAGGCGATCTCTGGATCGCCATCGGCAGCGATCATACCGACCGCAAGCTCGAGACGATCGATATCCCGGCATCCAAGCAGGTCTGTCCCAAGCCGGTCTCCGCCGAAGTGTGGCGCTACGCGGACGTGCGCGAGCGCTGGGACAAGCTCGTGCTGCGCAGCTGGGTCGGCGACAGCGGCCGCGAGGTGCCCTACCAACAGGGGCGCATGGCGGCGCTTCTCCGCCCCGAGGACTTGCTCGCGCTACTCGGACGCCGGCTTGGTGACGCTGTCAACAACGCGGCAATTTATACCGGCACGATTCCGCTGATCGGTGGGAAGTTCGCCCACAAGCCTTTTTTTACGGCCGAGCTTTTCGACGAGGCGACCGGCCGTTCGCTTGTGTGCGCGTACCGCATGCGCATAGTGGACGCGCCGTCGTGACGAACGCATGACGTAGGAGAGCGGATGAGCAAGGAAGAACTCGAGTTTTTCGATACCCACTCGAAGCCGTGGCGGGACATCCCGGGAAGCAAATGCGCCGGATTGCACGAGCGCATCCTCACCGGCGATCCGACCACGGGAAATTATTCGCGGATTCTACGCTTCGACCCCGGCTGCGATACGACGCCCAACGGCGTGCTCACGCACGACTTTTGGGAGGAGGTCTACATCGTCGAAGGCAGCATCATCGATCTGCGCCTGAACCGGGAATTCACGGCTGGACAATACGCCTGCCGGCCGCCCGGAATGCCGCACGGCCCGTGGAAATCGCCGAACGGCTGCACGACGTTCGAGGTGCGCTACACGAAAGATTAGCCGCGCCGGCCAATCAGCCTTCGCCGCCGGCGGGATGGTGGTCGATGTGGATGTACGATTCGATGAAGCGGAAGATGCGCTGCTCGTCGTAATCGTCGAATTTATCGATCCGCGTCCACGCTGTTAAAGCGATCTTGTTGCTCATGCCCGGATAGGGCGCGAGCACGATCTTATCGTACTTGCGCGAGATCTCGGAAAGCTGATCGATCAAAGTTTTGCACGACGCATCGGCGGGCTGGCAGTTGTACTGCATGACAACGAAGCCGTCCTCGAGGTTGTGCACCTGCAGCTCTTTTGGAATCGGCTCCTGGTGAATGCCCGGGTTCGCGACCTGCGGCAGGTGCGGGCCGGAGGTCGGCGGATCGCTGTTGTAGCGCGTGAGACCGACTTCCGCCTCGATGATGTGTCGGTTTCCGAGGCTGGGGATGAATTGTCCCGGCGAGCCCTGGCTCCATCGGCGATAGCCCCAGTATCCCGCGCCGGCGACGAACAGCGCCCCGATCGCCATGACGAGCACTTTCTGCGCCATTGAGGCCGCCTGGTGCTTGCGGCGCTCTTTTTCCCGGGTCTCCTTTTTTGCCTGACGCTCGGCCTTTCTTCTTTCGGTTCTCGATACTGCGGCCATTGATCTCCAGCGTTAAAGCGTCGACGCGACGGCGGGGCGCGCGAGCACGCGATCGAGCCAGCCGCGAAGCCGCGGGAATTCGTCGAGGGTGAATTGATAGCGCTCGCGCCGGACGCAGAAGGGGATAAGGGCGATATCGGCGAGCGAGTAGCCGCCGTCGATGTATTCGCGCCCGTCGAGCTGCCGCTCGACGACGGCGAGATGTTTCTTGAGGCGCTCTTTGGCCTTTTCCGGCTCGGGGCCGTGCATCACCTCGCTCGCCGCGACGTGGAGGCGCGTGTCGCAATAATCCATCCAGATGCGCACGCGTGCGCGGTGTTTTAAATCCTGCGGCAGGAGACGGACGTCGGCAAATTTCTCGTCGAGATACTGATTGATGATGTTGGATTCGTAAACCGGTTCCCCTTCGTCGACCAGCACCGGCACTTTGCCGTAGGGATTCAGCTCCAGTAGGTCCTTCGGCTTGTTCTTCAAGTCGACCTCGATGAGATCGTAGGGCAGCTTCTTTTCCGCCAGGACAATCCTTGTCCTATGCGCGTAGGGTCAGGTGCGGCATGAGTAAAGTTTCAGCATGAGAACCGTCTATCACTATTTCCCCCGTTTCTCCAACCGGTCTCTGAGGCCGTCGCCGGCGAGATTGAGCGCGAGGACGGTGACGGTGATGGCAAGGCCGGGATAAGCCGTGAGGTGCGGCGCGACCAGAATGAACTGGCGGCCCTCGTTCAGCATCGCGCCCCACGACGGCGTCGGCGGTTCGGCGCCCAGACCCAGGAAACTCAGACTGCCTTCGGCGATGATCGCGGCCGCCACGCCGAATGTCGCCTGAACGAGGAGCGCGGGCAGAACGTTCGGCAGCAGATGGCGCACCACGACGCGCAGCGGCGTGCCGCCCAGCGCCGCGGCGGCGTGGACGAACTCTTTTTCCCTCAAGGACAGGATCTCGCCGCGCACGAGACGCGCGTAGCCGGTCCAGCCGATCAAGCAGAGCGCCAAAACGACGTGATCGAGACCCGGCCCGAGCACCGCGGTGAAGGCGATGGCGAGCAGAATTCCCGGAAAGGCCATCAGAATGTCGACAAGCCGCATGAGCGCCTGGTCCACGGCGCCGCCGAAATATCCCGCGAGCGCGCCCACCCAAAAGCCGATGACGATCGAGAGAGCCACGGTCGTGAAGCCGACGGCGAGAGAGATGCGCGCGCCGTAGACGGTCCGGCTCAGCACGTCCCGGCCGAGCTTGTCCGTGCCGAGCGGGTGAGCGCGCGACGATCCGGCGAGATCGTTGTCGAGACTCTGCTCGGTGGGCGTGTAAGGCGCGATAGCGGGAGCAAGCGCCGCGGCGCAAATAAGCGCTGTTAGTAAAATCGCGCCGAGCGCGAGCCCCGGGCTAGCCTTCATAGGAGATGCGCGGGTCGATGAGGCGGTAAACAATGTCCGTCGCGAGATTCACCGCGAGGTAAGAAAATGCGATCGCCAGCACACAGCCCTGCACGAGCGGGTAGTCGCGCGTCTGAATCGCCTGGAGCGTCAGCCGGCCGAGGCCGGGCCAGCTGAAGATCGATTCCGTCACGATCGACCCCGCGAGCAGCGCGCCGAACTGGAGGCCGACGATCGTCACGACGGAGATGAGAGAATTCCTGAGCGCGTGTTTGAGCCAAACGCGGCGCTCGTCGAGGCCCTTGGCGCGCGCGGTGCGGATGTAATCCTCGTGGATCGTCTCGATGAGACCGGAGCGGATCATGCGCGTGAGAATCGCCGCCATCGCCGTGCCGAGCGTCAGCGCCGGCAGCAGCAGGTGAGCCGCGCCGCCGCGGCCCGACACCGGCAGCCAGCCGAGCTGGATGGAAAAGACGATCATCAACAGGGGCCCGAGCCAAAAATTCGGTATCGCGAGGCCGAATAAAGAGAAGACGAGGGCGAGGCGGTCTGCGGCGCCGCCGCGCTGCGTCGCGGCGAGGACGCCGAGCGGAAATGCGATCAGCAGCGCGATCGCCATTGCGGCCAGCGTGAGCTCCAGCGTCGCCGGGACTCGCGCGGCGATGAGCCCGGACACCGATCCCTGGTTATAGAGCGAGCGACCGAGATCGCCTTTCGCCAGGCCGGCGAGGAATTGGACGTATTGCGTGAGCAGCGGTTGGTCGAGCCCCAGCTCGCGCGCGAGCGCGGCCTTGTCGGCGCTCGACGCCGTCTCGCCCAGCATCGCCTCGACGGGATCGCCGGGAACGACGTGGATCAAAATAAAGACGAGCGTGACCGCTCCCAAGAGCGTCGGCAGTAGAAGCAGCACGCGGCGGAGCAGAAATCGCCTCATCCCGCTGGCGGCGCGAAACTGACCTTTCTCAAAGAAATCAGATTGCCGTCGGGGTAAAGCTCGAAGCCGCGCAGCGTCGGCTGCATGACGGCGACGTTGCGCCACCACCAGAGCGGAATGTAAGGCAGGTCGCGCGCGAGGATGCGCTGGACTTCGCCGTAAATGCGCCGGCGCTCGTCGAGGTTCATTTCGCGCCTGCCGCGCTCCAGAAGCGCATCGATGTCCGCGTTGCGGTAACGCCCGCGGTTGTTGCCGTTGGGCGGCATGCTCGCCGAATGAAACAGGTGGTAATAGATGTCGGGATCGACGACGCCGATCCATTCCAGCGAGTAGAGGTGGAAGTTGCCCTTCTTCACGTCGGCGTAGAACGTGCCCCATTCGTAGCTGCGCACTTCGAGCTCTATGCCGACGCGCGCGAGCTGCTCCTTCAGCGCCTCGGCGATTCTTTTTCTGAGATCGAGATTGGTGGTCTTGAACGAGAGCTTAAAGCGCGGCAGCGGCCCGTCGCCGTCGGGGTCGGGGAAGCCGGCCTCATCGAGCAGCCGCTTTGCGCGCGCGGGATCGTAACGGACCTCGGCGACCGCCGGCTCGTAGGCCCAATGCTCGGGCGCGAGCAGTCCGGTCGCGGGAACGGCGAGGTCCTTCAGGATATGGCGGATGATCGCGTCGCGGTCGATCGCGCAGGCGATCGCCTCGCGCACCTCGCGGTGCCGCAAGATCGGATGCTCGAGATTCATGCCGAGGTATTGGAAGTTTGTTCCCTGCGCGCTGCGGACCGCTGCGCGGCTGTGATGTTCGAGCCACGGTAGCATGTCGGGCTCGAAGTAGTTCTGAATCAGATCGACGGTGCCTTTGCGGAATTCGAGGACGCGCACGATCGCGTCGGGGATGATCTTGAAGACCACTCCGGAGACGCGCGCCGCGCCGTTCCAGTAGACCGGGTTCGCCTTCAGCACGACCCGCTCTCCCGGGCGAAATTCTTCGAGCGAGAAAGGGCCGGAGCCGACGAGCCGGCTGCCGTCGACGGGCGTGCCTTGCGGCACGATGCCCAGGCTGAGGCCTTCGGCGAACGGCGCAAAGGGCGCGACGAGCCGGAAGCGAACTTCATACGCGCCGTCCGGCTCGACGCTCTCGATGAAGCGCAAAACGCCGCGCTTGGGCGAGCGGTTTTGCGGGTCGAGCGCCGAGCGGTAGGTGTAGGCGACATCCGCCGCCGTTAAATCTCTGCCGTCGTGAAACTTGACGCCCCGCCGCAGATGAAAGACCAACGTGCGGTCGTCGGACGTGTCCCAGCTTTCCGCCAGCTCCGGCCGCGGACGGAAATTTCTGTCCGGGCGCGCGAGCGAATCGAACACGAGCGCGGCGATGCGGTCCGAATCCGCATCGGTCGCGTAGCGCGGGTCGAGGTTGGTCGGGCCGCTTTCGAGGGCGACGACGAGGGCGCCGGGCGGGCGCTCGCCGGGGCTCCGCGCGCAGGCGGAAAAGCCAAGCGCGAGGCAGAGAAGCGGGATAGTGGCTCGTAGCTTCAAAGTTTTGACAGCAACATAACCCGTTTGGTATAATCGGTCAATTTTTATGCGGGCGTGGAAGATTACGGGGCTGTTCGGTCTCGTCTTGACGGGACTGCTGTGCGGGCGTCATGCGCGCGCGCAAACGCCTGCGACACCCATGCCGACTCCGACGCCGACACCCGCAGCTTCGACACCCATGTCAGCTTCGACGCCTGCGCCGGCGGCGGAGAACCCTTTGCCCGTGCTCCCCGGCCTGGAAAACGCCGTCGAATTCTGGAAGCAGGTTTTCACCCGCTACGGCTCCAACGACGTGATCTTTCACGACCGGCAAGAGCCGTTCAAAGTCTACAAGGTCGTTTCGATCGAGGACGGGCCCTCCGGTCGCAAGGCGATCAAAGAGGAGATCGACAGCATTTCCGAGAGCGAGCCCGGCTCCGATGTCCGCGCGCAGCGGGGCATCAGCGAGCGCTTCGCCTCCGGCCTCGCGGTGTCGCGGCGCTACATCGATCAGATGCGCCAGATCTTCCGCGAGGAAGGTCTGCCGGAGGACATCGCGTATCTGCCGCTGGTCGAATCCTCCTTCGATCTCAACGCGCGCTCCACGGTCGGCGCGCTCGGCATCTGGCAGTTCATGCCTTCGACCGGGAAAAACTACATGCGCGTGGGACCGACGCTCGACGAGCGCCGCGATCCGATCGATTCCACGCGGGCTGCCGCGCGATTCCTCAAGCAAAACTATAATATCCTCGGAAACTGGCCGCTGGCGATCACGGCGTATAACCACGGAGCCCAAGGGATACTGCGGGCCGTGAATGAGCTGGGGACGGACAATCTCGTCGAGATCATACGCCGCTACCAGGCGCCTTCTTTCGGCTTCGCGTCCAAGAGCTTCTACGCGGAATTTCTCGCCGCCGTCGAAGTCGCAAAGCGGAGCGAAGAGTATTTCCCCGGCCTGCAGTACCATCCGCCGCTCGCGCTCGACGAGCTCTCGATCGAGCGTAACGTCTCGCTCGCGGCGCTGCTCAAGCCGTCCGGCATTTCACAATCGGAATTCTTCCAGTGGAACCCGGCGTTCAGCGCGAAGACGCGGAACATTCCCGCCGGCTACCGCATCAAGGCGCCGTCCGACAAGCTCGCCTCGTTGAACGCCGTCTACCAGAAGCTCGCCGGCTCCGCCTCGGCCGTCGTTGCGGCGTCGAAAACCTCGCTCGAGTGGATCATGCACCACGTCGCCCCGGGCGAGACGCTCTACAAAATCGCCCGCAATTATCGTGTCACGGTCACCGCCATCCAGCAGGCCAACG
>DATFWH010000270.1:0-7180 GCA_035259465.1 Binatia bacterium | reverse complement strand
CCGCCGCAACGTCAAGGTCGTGCGCCGCGAGAATACCAAAGTGAAGGAATACACCGTGGACTACGACGCAATCATCAAGGGCGACTTGAAGCAGGACATCGTGCTCAGGGCCGGCGACCGCGTAATCGTCAACTGACGGTCGCGGTGCTGGTGAGAAAAAGCGGCTGTTTCACCGCGACCGGGTTCGCTCGGCGCGGAGGGGGCAGCCGCTTTTTTTGCGATTTGAACTTGCGCGGGCTTATAAACAGCCCGCCGTGAATAAGCTGTTCAGAGCCTTATCATCACCTCCCATCAACAAGCCCTGCCCGCGTTTTCCACCATGTCCTCACAGGTTATCAACAGCCTATCTGGATAACCCCAACTCCTTCCGCGCCCGGTCGACAAAGCTGTAGTCCACCACCTGACTGACGCTCACCGGCCGCGTGATCTTGGCGCTCTCGCGCGTGAGGTCGATCAACACCTGCACCGAGTCGGGCTTCACCACGGCATCCTTGGTGAGGACGCGCGAGACGTGGCGCAGCGTCTCGGCGGCCATTTTCCGGTCGCTGAGCTTCCATTGCTTCATCAAGATATCGACCACCGCCTCGCGGTTCTTGGGGTCGTTGACGAACATGAGGCCGCGGAGAGTCGCGCGCACCATCCGATACACCTCGTCGGGATTCTCGCGGATGCGCTTCTCCGACGTGCCGAAGCCGTTCTGGGGAAACTCCACCACGTCGCCGAGGAAAAGGAGCTCGTTGTAGCCCTTTTCCTGGGCGATGATGTTCTCGGGCACCGAGAGCAGCGAGGCGTCGACGACGCCTGATTCGAGAACGGCGTAGCGGCTCGCGGCGCTGCCGGCCATGGGCAAGACGGAGACATCGCGCCCCGGCTCGAGTCCGATGTGCTTGAGCGCCTGCGTCGCGAGCAGCGTTGCCGTTGCGCCTGGTGAGCTTCCGGCGACCTTCTTGCCGCGAAGCTGCTGTGGATCCTTAATTTCTTTTTTGCTGATCAAAAACAGCAGCGGCTTGGACACGGTAAAAATGATCACTTTCATCGGCTGGCCGGTCACCGCGGCGCCGATCGTGCCGGTGACGGCGCCGTTGTAATCGAGGTCGCCGTTCAACACCGCCGTGCTGGCGAGATTCGCGGGCATGAAGACGATTTCGAGATCGAGGCCTTCTTCGCGAAAAAAGCCGCGGTGCTGCGCGGCATAGATCGCCAGAAACGAGACGTTCGTCGAGGAGCTGCCCATGCGGACTTTCTTGAGCGCTTGAGCGCGGCTTTCCGAAGCGAAGCAAAAAGCCGCGAGCAGCAGGACTGTGAGGATGATCGTCCGCTTCATCGATGACTAGGGAAACAGTTCGACGCGCCCCGTCCCCGGCTGCCTGTCCCAGCGCGCCTCGACCGAGGAAAAATAATTCCACGCGCGCTCCGCGCGCCGCTCGAAATCGATCTCCGCGTTGAACGCGCTCGCTTGATCGAGCGAAAGCGTCTCGACCTCTCCCAGCGCCGCCGCCTGGAGTGTTTTCTTCGCGTCGTCTTCCAAAACGAGGGAAGCGTAGAGGACCTCGGTCAAATTCCTTCCCACAACCACGGTGCCGTGCGCGCGCAAGAGCGCCGCGCGCTTGTCGCCGATGACATTCACCAGCGCGCGGCCGCGCTCCGGCGTCGTGACAAGCTGCGCCTCCCGATAAAGCGGCACGCCGGCGCTGAAGAGCGTCCCCTGGAGCGTCACGGGGCGGAACTCGCGCTTGGCGATCGTGAACAGCGTCGCGTGCGGCGGATGGAGGTGGGCGACCGCGAGCGCGTCGGCGCGCGCGGCATGAAGCGCGGTATGGATCGGCCATTCGACCGGCGGCCGGCCGCTGCTCTGCGGCCTGCCGTCAAGATCGCACGGCACCATGTCCTCCGGGCGGAGCTGCCCCTTGTCCGAGCCCATACCCGGTGTGATGAACAGGCGCTTTTTATCCGGATTATAGACGCTCAGATGGCCGAACAGGCCGAGCATGCCCTGCATCGCGAAAATGCGCGCGAGCTGCGCGAGTTTTTCCCTGGCTTCGTCCTCGTTGAACATCGCGCCTCCTCACGTTATGCCCGCCGCGGCCAGTAGCGATAGAGCAGTCGCTTCGGATGGACGACGGCGAGATACAATGCGCGGAGCTTGCCCGGAATGCCGCAGCGCGGCGTGAAGAGGTCCTTCAGCATGAGGCCGAGCGGAATTTTGTGCGCGGGATATTTATCCGGCAGGACGAATTTGAGGCCGTAGGCCGCCTTGCTTTCTTTCAAGACCATCACGACCTGCGTGCCGCCCGCCTCGTTCTCGCCGTAGGTCTCCCCGCCGATCTCGCTCGCGCGCGCGTGCGCTTTCGCGGTCATGTCTTCTTCGAGGCCGAAGTCGAGCGCTCCGACCGGACACGCCACGACGCAGAAGGGGCTCTTGTCTTCGCTTAAGCGCGGCGCGCACATCGTGCACTTCGAGGCTTTGTGCGTGACCTCGTCTTTCGAGATCACGCCCCACGGGCAGGCGTAAACGCAGTATTCGCAGCCGATGCACTTCACCGGGTCGATGACGACCGGCCCCTCGTCATATTTTGTGATCGCCTCGACCGGGCAGACCGCAGCGCACATCGGGTACTCGCAGTGCATGCAGCTGTTGCGCGCCCAGAGCGGCGAGAGGCCTTCCAGCACCGGCGGGTCAATTTGAATCCAGTTGCTGCTGGAGAATTCGTAAACCGAAGTGCGCGGATGGTCGTGCCAGTCCTTGCACGCGTGCACGCACTGCCGGCAGCCGATGCACTTGGTCGCGTCGAAGAGGATCGTGCGCGCCTTGCCGTCGCGGAGCCTGGCGGTCGGAATCAGATTGCCGTACTTTTCGGACATGAAAAAAGAACTCCTTGGGATGCTAACGAAGGTTATAGTTCCGGCGGCGAAAAAGAGTCAAGGATGGCATGGTTCGTTTGACATCCTCCGCCGGCTGGGCGAGAAAGAGGAATCATCCAAAAATCATCGGGAGGATTCATTCATCATGAGCGACAAGAAAAAACTGCGCGTCATTTACCGCTCGAACGCCCATTCGCCCTTTTGGGTCGTGGCGGACAAATCGGGGCTGTGGGGCGAGAACGGACTCGAAGTCGATACGAGCCCGCAGCTCGTGCGCGAGAAGGCCGTCGAGTCGCTCAAGAAGGGCGCCGTCGACGTAATCTCGGGCAATCACCACAATCTCTACGCGCGGAACTCCAAGGGCGAGGACTTCCTCCATCTCGCTCAGGCAGCGAACACCTGGACCGACAACTTCATGGTCGTCTCCGACGGCATCAAGAGCGTCAAAGATCTCCGTGGGAAAAAGGTCGTCGTCGACAAAGTTAGTTCTCATTCGGGTCTCAACGTCTGGCTGTTTCTCCGCCAGGAGGGGCTCGACGTCGACCGCGGCGACGTCCAGATCGACGGGATGGATGCTTCTTACGAGGACCGCTGGAAGAGCGTCCTCGACGGCAAATACGACGCGACCTTCGTGTGCATTCCCCACGACAAGCGCGTCGTCCAGGCCGGCGGGCGCGTGATCCCGGTGCGCGTCATGCCGATGGTGCGCGGGGTGACGCTCACGACGACGATGAGCTTCGTGCGCAGCCACGAGGAAGAAGTGCGGCGGCTCGTGCGCGGCATGGTCGACACGATCCATTTCTTCCTCACGCGCAAGCAGGAGACGATAAAGATTTTAAAGAACCATCTGCCGGCGGCGCTGCCGATCAAGAACGACCAGGAGCTGGAGGCGCTCTACTGCGAATGGGCGGGCTCGCTCGAGCGCAAGCCCTATCCTTCTCTGGAGGCGGTGGCGAACGTTTTCCAGCTCGCGTGCCGGCGCAACCCGGAGATCCGGAGCGACTACAATCCGATGGCGATGTGGGACCTGCACTTCGTGCGCGAGCTGGACGACAGCGGTTATATCGACAAGCTGTACAAGTAAACGCGGGGTTCTACTTCAAATATCCCCTCTCCCGGTAAAAACGCTCCGCGCCTCGATGGAGCGGCACGTCGTAAGGCGCCTCTTCGTCGTCGGCGCAGAGCTGCGCGATATCGAGCGGCTTGTAATTATCCGTCGGAATCAAATCTTTCCGTTTTTCCATCGTCTCGCAGAGCGCGTACGCGACGTCGTCGCGCAGGTCGGCGCGCACGATCATCGGCCAGCCGCTGAAGTCCAGCGTCGGCAGTTCATCGCGGATGCCGGGGAATTCCGCTTTCGTCATCAGCGCACTGCGGTAGCCGAGCGCTTTCATATGCTTCAGCACCGCGCCCTCGATCGGCAGGAAGCGAAAGCCGTTCTCCAGCGCCGTGCGCGACCAGGACTTGATGCCCTCGTCGAACACGGCGTCGACCGAGCCGTTCTCGATCCCCTGGCGGCGAATCGGGTCGGTCGGCCGCATCGTCGGATGAATCTCCCCGCCCCAGCGGCGAACGTCTTCCAGCGTGAACCCGGCGGCGCGCAGCACCTCCGCGACGGTGAACATCGTCGAGTCTTCCTTGCGCGCGGCTTTGTCGGCCCGGCGGATCGATACTTTCAGCGGGAAGCGTTCTTTTTTGATCTGCGCTAGCGAAGTGATCCCGGTCGACTCGCGCACGGCGAAGCCCATCACGTCGTAAGAGGGAAAGACCGCGAGCGCGCGCAGCGGCAGTTTTTTTGCGAACATGCCCCTGCCGCGATACGCCATGGTCAGCAATACCGAAGGGTTCACCCACGCGAGCGAGAACTCCCCTTCCGCCACGCCGCTGATCGCGGCGAAGCCGCCGGTCGTGAAGCCGAGCCGGATGCCTTTCGGATCGTTCGGCTTGGGGGTGAGCGTGAGCTTGAGAGCGTTGCCGATCGGCGAATCGGTCTGCAGCACACCTTCGGCCGCTTTCCACGATTCGGTCGCGAGCGAGCTGTCGAAGAGACCCGAGGCGAGCTCCAACAGCCCGCGCGCGCGCTGGATGCCGGCGTTGTAGCGCTTGATGCTCGTAGCGCTCGCTTCGGGCTGCGGCATGCGCTTCATGCGTCGCTCAGTCGAAAAGCTTGCGCGCGAGCTCGGCCGCCGCGTCGCGGGTCTTGGAGATTTTTTCTTCCGACTGGTTCTCGAGCTTGGGATATTCATCCGGCTTCAGCGTATCTTTCGCCGGCAGGACGCCGAACTCTTTGAGCCATTGCGTGTCGACGTCGAGACGGCGGCTCGCCTGCCCCATCGCGCGCGAATAGGTCTCCTGCCCTTCCCGGCCAAGGAACCAGTTAATGAACACTTTGGTCGCGTTCGGATGCGGCGCGTTTTTGATGATGCTCACGTTGCCGCTGCCGCCGCTGACGTAGACCTCGTCGCGCGGGCTGTGCACCGACCGCACCGGCAGGCCGGCCTTGGCGAACGGCAGCAGCGAATAATAGCTCAGCCCCATCACCACGGCGATCTTACCTTTGGCCACATTCTCCGCCAGCAGCCGCTGATCGGTGCCGAGGAGCAGCTTCTGCGCCGCGAGCTTGCGCAAATAGTCTTCGCCTTTCAGCCGCAGGAGGAACGACCACATCGACGAGCCCGCGCCGGGTGTGCGCGGATCGAGATAACCGATCTTGCCGGACCATTTGGGATTCAGCAGGTCGTTGAGCGTGCGGATATCCTCGGGCTTGACCATATCGCTGTTGCACCAGATGTTCTCAACCTGGTAGGCCTGCGACGCGTAGATAAATCGTTTCGCGTTGTCCAGCCAGATGTGCCCGCCCCACCACTGCGCGGGATCGGTGACTTCCTTCAGCATCATCGCCGGCTGCAGCGGCGCTATAACCCCCGCGGATAGCAGCCCGGTGACCAGCGATTCGCCGCCTCCCATATGGATATCGAATTCGGCCACGCCGGACCGCGCCTCCTGCTGGATCTTGCCGACGATCGAGGTGGATCGGCCGACATTGAGCTCGGCGTCGATGCCGAAGCGCTGCTTGAAATTTTTCTCGAGGCCTTTTCTGAGCTCGGCGCTCGCCGGAACGGAGACGACGACCTTGCCTTCCTTCTTCGCCGCCTCGACGGTTTTTTCCCAATCGCCGGAGGCGGTCGGCTTGGCTTCGGCGGCGAACAGGCGCGGGCTTTGCAAAACGCTCACGTACGCTAAGAAGATGAATATCGATAGGATTTTCATTAAGTGACTCGCTTCTCTGCAATCATCGTTGCAATGCACGTTGCTTGACATATAAATCCGCCGCGGATAAGTCAAGGAAGTTGGCCTGTATTTCCGGTTACAGGCGAAAGGATCGACAAAATGGCGAACGTCGCGGTCGCGAACGAATCCAACTTCGACCTCCTCGAAGGTTACTTCAAAAAATACCCGGACGTTCCCAAAGAGACCACCATCAAGCAGCACCTGCTGAGCCTGGGCCACTGGTTCAGCGACGCCGCGCTCAACGCCGCCGAAGGCGCGCTGGTAAAATCCTACCGGTTGTTCTCCTACGATCTTATCCCGATGTCCGCGTTCAAGCGCAACGAGCACCGGCGCGTGCCCGAGCATTTCGTCGTGCTCGGCGGCCCTTACAATCTCGCGCCGGTCGCGATCCAGACCTCGCTGTCGCCCGACTCGCCGTATCTCATCGACGTCGTCGACGGACGCCTCGTCCTCACGACCGACGGGCACGTAATCGCCGAGATCCGCTTTCCGAAAACGCCGGACTATTATGCCGGGAGCCTGCCGGACGGAACGCCCTATCACGAGATCGTCGCCTTCGCGACCTTCATCACGATCTTCCGCAACTGCCAGTACTGGGGCGCGAAAGAAGAGTGCAAGTTCTGCGACATCAACGAGAACGCGCGCCAGATGAAGCTGTCGCGCGACTTCACGCTGAAGGCGCCGGTCAAATCGGTCGCAGATGTCGTGAAAGTCGCCGAGGCGGTGACCGCGGACGCCGACAAGCACAACGTCGCGCGGCCGGGGTTTCTCGTGAGCGGCGGCACGATCACCAAGACGCTGCACGGGAAAACCGAGACGGAGTTCTACGGCGAGTACCTCCGCGCGATCAAGGCGAGCAACGGCAAGCCGCGCATCACCTTCGAGGTCAACGCGCGCCCGCGCGAGGACATGCAATTCTATAAAGACGCCGGCGCGGACGCGATCCACCTGAACATGGAGTGCTGGGACAGGAAGCTGTTCGAGTGGATCAATCCGGGCAAGGCGAACCGCATCGGCTGGGACAACT
>DATFWH010000269.1:0-2358 GCA_035259465.1 Binatia bacterium | reverse complement strand
CCGCCGCAACGTTAACCGCCGCATGGCGCTGGAAAACGTTTTCACCGAGATCGCCGGCCTTTCAGGGTCGCAGTGATCGCATCGCTATGGACCGCATCTACATCACCACACCGATGTATTACGTGAACGCCGAGCCTCATCTCGGGCATACGTATACGACGGTCATTGCCGATACGCTCAAGCGCTACTACCGGCAGCAGGGGATCGACGCATTCCTACTTACGGGAACCGACGAGCACGGCGATAAAATCGCCCAGGCCGCGAAAGAGAACGGCATGGCGCCCCAGGCTTACGCCGATCGGATCAGCGGCGTCTTTCGCGCGACGTGGGATGAGTGCGGCATCGATTACGATCATTTCCTCCGCACGACCGACGATTACCACAAGCGGTATGTGCAGGAAATCCTGCAAAAACTCTACGACAACGGGGATATCTATTTCGGCGAGTACGGCGGCTTTTACTGCTATGGCTGCGAGCGATTCTACACCGAAAAGGAGCTCGTCGGCGGCAAGTGTCCGGACCATCAAACTGCGCCCGCCTACATCAAAGAAAAGAATTATTTCTTCCGCATGAGCAAGTACCAGCAGCGGCTGATCGAGACGCTCGAAGCGAAGCCCGACCTCGTGCGTCCCGAGCGCTACCGCGGCGAGGTGCTCGCGTTTCTCCGCGAGCCGCTTGAGGATCTTTCGATCTCGCGTCCGAAAAGCCGGCTCGACTGGGGCATCCCCCTGCCGTTCGACCCCGAGCACGTGACGTACGTGTGGTTCGACGCACTGCTCAACTACGTCAGCGCCCTCAAATATAAGGGCGAAGATGTCTTCGAGGCGTACTGGCCGAAAGCGAACCATCTGATCGCCAAGGATATCCTGAAGCCGCACGCAATCTACTGGCCGACGATGCTGATGGCCGCCGGGCTGCCGCTTTACGAACATCTCGACGTCCACGGCTACTGGGTCATGGACTCGGGCAAGATGTCGAAGAGCCTGGGCAACGTGGTGCGTCCGCTCGAGATGAAAAAGCGCTTCGGTATGGACGCGTTTCGTTATTTTCTCCTGCGCGAGATGGTCTTCGGCCAGGACGCCAACTTTTCTTTCGACGCGCTGGTGAACCGCATCAACGCCGATCTCGCCAATAACTTCGGCAATCTCGTGAGCCGGGTGCTGGCGATGCAGCAGCGGTATTTCTCCGGCGCGGTTCAGCCGCTCGGCGCTTTGCGCGACGAGGATATCGCGCTTCGGGATAAATTCGTCCAGGCGGAAGAAGAGATGAAGCAGCACATGGCGGCGCTGCAGTTCCATCGCGCGCTCGAATCGCTCTGGAGCGCGATCGACCACGCCAACCGCTACATCGTGCAGACCGCGCCGTTCACGCTGTTCAAAGACGAGGCGCAGCGCCCTCGCGTGGGAGAGATCCTGCACCATTTGCTCGAGGTGATCCGATCCAGCGCGCGCCTGCTGGCGCCGTTTCTTCCCGACACCTCGCGGCAGCTGAACCGGCTTCTCGCGGTCCCCGCCGGCGAGGCGAATTCCCGCAAGCCGTGGGGGACCTTTTTCCCCGCGGGCCATAAAATCTCGCCGCCGGCGGTTTTGTTCCCGCGCATCGAGCCCGAAGGCGAAGCCTGACATGCCGCCGGAAGGCGCACCGCTTAGGCTGATCGATAGCCACGCGCACATCCAGGGGCCGGAATTTTCCGCCGACATCGGCGAGGTGGTACGGCGCGCGCATGCCGCCGGCGTCGAGAAGATCGTCGTGGTGGGCGGCGCCGGCGAGCTTTCGAGCAACGACGCCGCGCTCGCCGTCGCGGAGAGCGATCCAGGTCTTTTCGCGACCGTCGGGATGCACCCGCACGACGCCAAAGACGTAAGCGAGGCGAATCTACAACGCCTCCAGCAATTGGCGGCCGCGCCGAAAGTCGTCGCCATCGGCGAGACCGGCCTCGATTTCTACTACGATCATTCGTCGCGCGACGTTCAGAGGCGGCTGTTCTTGCGATTCATCCATATGGCGCGCGAAACGCGATTGCCGCTGATCGTCCACGATCGCGACGCACATACCGACATCGCGGAGCTGTTACGGAATGAAGGCGGCGGCGCGCTGCGCGGCGTCATCCATTGCTTCACCGGCGACTACGCCGCCGCGAAGACATTCCTCGATTTGGGTTTTTATTTATCCTTCAGCGGGATCCTGACTTTCAAAAACGCCGACGCGCTGCGCGACGCGGCGCGCAGGTCTCCCCTCGACCGCATCCTGGTCGAGACCGATTCGCCGTATCTCGCGCCGGTCCCCAAGCGCGGCAAGCGCAACGAGCCGGCCTTTGTCCTTCACGTGGCGGAGACGCTGGCGGCGGTGCGGCAGGGC
>DATFWH010000268.1:0-6038 GCA_035259465.1 Binatia bacterium | reverse complement strand
TTCCAGCTCTTCGCGCACTTCCTCGACGATCTTCACGTATTCCTGGCGCTTCGCCTCGTAGGTCCTCTGCGCCTCGCGGACCGCTTCCTCGTAGGGACCGCGCACCTCTTCGCAGTGCGCTTCCGCCTCTTCGAACGAGTTGCGCGCCTGTTCGTATTCCGCGACTTCGGCCGAATGCTCGCCGCGCGCGAGCACGGCGTTGCCGACCGCGAACTCGTAGTCGCTCACACGCTGCTCGTAGTTGCGCCGCGTCTCGTCGAGCGCCTCCATTATTTCCTGGCGGCGGCCGTTTCCTTCCTGCCACCGTGCGAGCGACTTGTCGAAGGCCGCCCGCGCTTCCTCGAAGGATTCTTTGGCTTCCGGCGGCACGCCGTCGCCGGATTCCATCAGCGAGCTTTCGAGCGTCTCTTTGACGCGAAGATACCGGTCCGGGATGCCGCCGAGGCCGTGTAGAGCCTCGATCAGCTCGCCCGCCGAGATCTGTTCGTACTCCTCGCGCAGGTCGCGGAACGGAGACAGCTCGCGCAGCCGCCGCTGCACTTCAGTCAGCTGCTTCAGCGCGTCGCTCCGCTGCTGCTCGTAAACCTCGCCTTCCTTGTGGTATTTCTTCTCGGCCTTCTGAACGTCCTCTTCGTATTTCTCGCGCAGCTCGCGGAGCGCATCCTCGTAGCGCGCCTCGCCCTGCAGCGGCATCTTGGCCGAGCGGCTGATCCATTCGTGCTCCATGTCGGAGCGCGCGAGAAACTCCGCATTGCCGCCGAGGAGAATGTCGGTGCCGCGGCCGGCCATGTTGGTCGCGATGGTGACCGCGGCGTGGCGCCCGGCCTGCGCGATGACCGTCGCCTCGGCCTCGTGATTAACCGCGTTCAGCACGTTGTGCTTCACACCCTGCTGCTTCAGCAAGCGCGAGAGGCGCTCGGACTTTGCCACCGAAGTCGTGCCGACGAGCACCGGCTGGCCCTTCTCGTGCCGCTCGCGGATCTCGTCGACGACGGCGTTGAACTTTTCGCGCTCGGTCCGGTAGACCAGGTCGGCGTTGTCCGTGCGGACCATGTTCCGATGCGTCGGGATGACGACGACGTCGAGCTTATAGATTTTTTTGAATTCGGTCGCCTCGGTGTCGGCGGTCCCCGTCATGCCGGCGAGCTTTTTGTACATGCGAAAGTAATTCTGGATCGTGATCGTCGCGAGCGTCTGGTTTTCCTCGCGGATGTGAACGCCCTCTTTCGCCTCAATGGCCTGGTGCAGGCCGTCCGACCAGCGGCGGCCGGGCATCAAGCGGCCGGTGAACTCGTCGACGATGATGACCTCGCCGTCTTTGATGACGTAGTCGACGTCGCGCTTGAAGAGCGCGTGCGCTTTCAATCCCTGGTTGATGTGGTGCAGCGTGTCGATATTGCGCGGGTCGTAAAGGTTGTGAATGTTCAGCAGGCGCTCGACCTTGGCGACACCCGTCTCGGTCAGCGTAGCCGTCCTGCTCTTCTCGTCGACGGTATAATCGCCCTGCTTCTCGATCGCCGCGCGCTTTTCCTGTGTGGGATCGCCCTGAATCACCGCGCCGCGCGTAAGCTTCGGGATAATCCGGTCGATGATATAGTACTTGTCCGTCGATTCCTCGGCCGGACCGGAGATGATGAGCGGCGTGCGCGCCTCGTCGATCAGGATGTTGTCGACCTCGTCGACAATGGCGTAATTCAGTTCTCGCTGGACGTATTCCTCCAGCGAGAATTTCATGTTGTCGCGCAGGTAGTCGAAGCCGAATTCGTGATTCGTGCCGTACGTGATGTCCGCCATGTAGGCTTCGCGGCGCGAGATCGGCCGGAGATTGAGATAGCGATAGTCTTTGGTGATGTAGGTAGGATCGAAGAGATAGCTCACCTCATGCACGATGGACGCAACACTCAAGCCGAGCGCGTGGTAGATCGGCCCCATCCACTGTACGTCGCGCCGCGCTAAGTAGTCGTTGACGGTGATCAGATGGACGCCCTTGCCGGTAAGGGCGTTCAGATAGAACGGCAGCGTGGCGACGAGTGTTTTGCCCTCGCCGGTCTTCATCTCGGCGATCTTGCCTTCGTGCAGAACGATGCCGCCGATCATCTGCTCGTCGAAGTGCCGGAGCCCGATGGTACGCTTGGATGCCTCGCGCACGGCGGCAAAAGCCTCCGGGAGAACCACGTCCAGCGCCTCGCCTTCCGCTTCGCGGAGGCGCTTATCCAGGTTCTCGGCTTCGGTCTTGAGCTCCTCGCGCTCCTCGGCGTCGGCCGCGGCGATTTTGGCCTGCGCCTCTTCCACCTCGGCGCGCACCGTCGCGGTGGCGGACTGGATCTGCTCCTTGAATTGTTCAGTTTTAGCCTTCAATTCATCGTCGGAAAGCTTCCCCAGCTCGGCCTCGAGCCCGGCGATTTCCTCGACGATCGGCCGTATGCGCTTGATCTCGCGCTCGTTTTTGGTCCCGACGATCTTTTTAATTAAATCGATCATTTATAATCATCCAAAATACACGATTCGGCATACCTCATACAAGCTTACGACCCGGCAAATCCGGCCTTTTTCCTTGACACCGCGGCAAACGACATGATACCTGCTGCGCAGCGATGTCGACCGGACTACCTCATCGTCTGCGCGCCGCTATCCGTCTCGTCGGGGCGGCCTTGTTTCTTACGGCGCTATCGCAAGCATCGACTTTCGCCGCACAGTCTCAAGGAGCGGACGAGCGGAACGACCCTAACTCACCGGAGCGCGACGCTTACAATCAATACGCGTCGTCGGCGCGGAACCTGCAGCAGGCCGCCATCGAAGACCTGCAGGCCGCTGTGAATGCCGCAAAATCCGCCGGCGCTCTGGACCCTAAGGACGCCGAAGGGCGCGCGGCTATCGCGCGCCGGGCGCAGGACAGAATCACCTCCGCCATGAATAAATTCGAGGGCGCGGCGCGCGAGGCCAAGGCTGCGGCTCGCTTCGCCGGCGCGCTCAGAAAGATGGGAATCACACCCGATCCGATCTACGACCCAGACGTCGTCCCAACCGCGCTCGACAGGCTCCGCGAGCTCGTCGTCGTGCCGCGCCATTACGGGCCGGGACCGGAAACCGAGCCCGACGAAGAGCTGGACCAATCCTCGGCAGACCGCGAAAAGGACGCGATCAACGAGCTCGGACAGGCGATCAAAGACGCCCAAGACGCCGGCTCATCGGACCCCAAGGATGTGAGGGGAAGAACGGCCAAGGCGCGCGCTGCGCGCGATCATGCGATCAACGCGCTAAGAAATTTCGAGGCCGCGCGAAGGCTCGCGCGCTCGGCGGAGCAAATCCGGCAGAGCAAAGCGACTCCATTCCGCGAAAGTGTGCCTTACGGCCAGTCTTCCCCACCGCCGGTTATCGCCCCGCCGTACGGCTACGGGGTGGGAGGCTATGTCGCGCCCCGTCGTGGCGACGAGCCTGTTTATGCGCCCGATCCGTGGGGGCTGCCGAGATAGGCCGGCGACTTTCCCGTTTCCGTTATCTTTCTATCCTCACGGCAGAATCTACTCGTTCGCCCATAAAGCGCCGGCCGACCTTGATGAAGCGGTCGGGGACGTCGGTGACGAAAAAGCTCGCCGCGCCTTTCCCGCGCTCCCGCTCGAGTGATTTTTCTTTCAGCAGGCGCGAAACTTCTTCGGCGGTCTCCTCGGCCGAGTCGACCAGACGCACATCGCGGCCCATGAACCTGCGGATCGCCTTCTTGAGCAACGGGTAGTGCGTGCAGCCGAGGATCAGAGTATCGATGCCGCTGCGCTTGAAGCCGGCAAGATACGATTCTACGGTCCGCTCGACGACTTCGTTGTCGAGCCAGCCCTCTTCGACGAGCGGCACAAACAGCGGGCACGCCCGGCTGTAGACTTCGACTGCGCGGTCGAGCCGCTTGAGCGCTTCGGTATAGGCGCCGCTCTGGATCGTCGCCTCCGTGCCGATTACGCCGATGCGTTTGTTGCGGGTCCTCTTCAGCGCGCCGCGCGCGCCCGGCTCGATGACGCCGACGACCGGCACCGGGAGCTCCGATTGGAGCGGTCCGAGCGCGACCGCGGTCGAAGTATTACACGCGACGACCACGAGCTTGACGCGCTTCTGCAATAAGAACTCGGCGTTCTCAAACGAATAGCGGAGCACGGTCTCGACGGATTTCGTTCCATACGGCGAACGCGCAGTGTCGCCGAGATAGACGGTATTCTCGCGCGGCAGCTTGACAATAATCTCGTGCAGCACCGTAAGGCCGCCGATGCCGGAGTCGAAGAGACCGATAGGATCGGAAGAGGACATCAGGAGGCGAGGCTCTCGGTCATGCGGCTGCCGAGCTCTTTTTTACATGCCGGCGCGAAGCCGAAGACCTGCTCCCATACCTCGCGCGATTCCATGCATAAATACACAAAAACGGTAGGAGCCGCGGCGCGGATCCAGCCGAGCATCTCGCGATACATCGCGACGCGCAGCGGCTGGAAATAGCGGAGCTTGCCGTCGGGGCAGAGAATTTGTTCGCCCGTCGGCAGCCGGCTCGACGGAAACCGCGAGCGCATCGTTCGCTTGAGACCCGGCGTGGTTCGCAGCACGCCCATGCTGATCCAGGCGATGCGCGGAAAATCGACGGCCGCAAAGAGCTTCTCGACCATGCCGCGGTAGTCGTTCTCCCAGCCTTCGTACTCGATGATCGGATCGAAATGAAAGCCTAATTTATATCCAGCCGACTGACAGCGCTTCGCCGCGGCGATGCGCCCGTCGAGACTGGCCGTGCCGTGCTCGTCCGCGTCGATGATCCGCTGCGGATTCATCGACCACGAGACGACGACGCGCTCTTTGGGATCGAGGCCGAGAAGTCCGTCGACGCAATCGCTCTTGGTCTTCAGTTCGAGCAGCGCGTTCGGCTGCTCGGCGAAGAACGGCACGACCTCGGCCGAGAAGCCGATGTACGGATCGAGCGCGAGGCTGTCGGTAATCTCGCCGGTGCCGATGCGAAAAAAGAACCTGCGATGTTTGCCGAGCATCTCGTCCGCTTCGACGATGAGGTCGTCGACATTCGTAAAAACCTTGAGCCCCGGATTCGATGCGAGGTAATCTTGGAGGTAACAGTAGCTGCAGTCCATCGGACAGTTGCTGGCGAAATTGATGACGAAGTAGTTGCAGCAAACCTGCCCGTCGCTGCCGGGGCATTTTTTCAGGAATTCTCCGCGATGCCGTCGGAGGAACAGCCGCCGCTTCGCCGCGCCGAAGTCCTGCGGCGTCAAGACTTCGGTTTCCGCCGAGTATATAAAAGGCACGTTCGGAAACGCGCGCTTGACGTTGCGGTAGATCGGGCTTTCTTCCACGCCCGGTTCCACGACGATCTCCTGCGGCCGATAGGGTTTCATCTCAGGCTCCCGCCGCCTCGCCCCCGAGCATAGTATAAATTTCTTTCATGTCATCGCTGTCGGCGGCACGCGACGCCTCCGACGCGAGCCGCCGCAAGCCATCCTGGCTCGTCGCCTCGAATTTCACGGCGACGACGCCGCCTTCCAACCCCTGCGGAACACTTATGGAAATTCCCGACGGGAGCTTCAGGTTGCGAATCCGCCGCTGAATCTCGTCTTCGATGCCGGCGAGTCGGGGAAACCGCAGCCTTCGGAGTTGCTCCTTCAGAAGTTTGAGCTTATCGTTCCTGCCGAGCCGCGGGTCTGTCACGACAGCCGATAGTTTTTCACGCAGCAGCGTCGCGATCCGCGTCCCATCCCTCAACGCGATCTCGTCGAGCCAATCGAGCACGTCCCTGAAGTGATTCTCGCCCGGCCTGACCTCGCGAATTAAATCCAACAGGGCGCCGCGGTCGGCTTCGCTATAGGCGAGCCAACGCTCCTCGGTATGCAGGTGAAAGCCCTTGGTCCGGCAGTAAGATCGGATCTCTTGATTCATCGAGTTCTCCAATAAATTCAGCTAGTAGTGCAATATATTCTAAAGCTTCTCTTTCATGCCCCCTTTTACGCGCTCCAGCAGCCAATATACGCGTCTTCCGTGCTAAAACCTCGATAGCCCATCTC
>DATFWH010000267.1:0-3345 GCA_035259465.1 Binatia bacterium | reverse complement strand
AAAAGCGCTTAAAGAAAGTTTTTCGTCCCGGGCTGCGGGATTCGAAAAAGAAAAATCGCCGGACGCGCTCGAATGATGAAGCTATTTTGACTTTTCCGGAAAACCCTTTTTCAGCGCCTCGGCGCAGTCGCGGTAGACGTGCCGTCGATGTCGAAGAAGACCGCGCGGATCATTATCAGATCGTCTTCCAGCGCCGCCGCTGCATAATCTGCAATTTGCGCTGCTCGCGCTCCTCGAGCGCCGGCCTCGCCTCTTTGAATGCGGCTTCGAAGGCCGTCAGCGCGGCCGCCGCGTCGGCTTCTTCGAGCCGGCGCTTGAGTGTGTAAAACAGCGGCGAGAACTCGCCGCACAGTTCGCGGATGAGGCCGAACGACAGCCGGTGCACCGGCGAGGGGCCGAGCCGGCGAATCGCCTCCTGGTGCTCCGGCGTGCCGTACCCCTTGTGGCGCGTGAAGCCGTAGCCGGGATATTTTTTTTCGAGCTCTTCCATCAGCCGGTCGCGATGCGTCTTCGCGATGATCGACGCGGCGGCGATCGAGAAGTTGATGCCGTCGCCTTTCGAGAAGGCGTTCTGCGGAATCGCGACGCCCGGAATCGTGCGCGCGTCGATCAACAGATGATCCGGCGCCGACGGCAGCGCCTCGACCGCGCGGCGCATGGCGAGCAGCGCGGCCTGATAAATGTTTATGTCGTCGATCTCCCCCACGTCCGCCATGCCGATCGCGACGGCGCTGGCCGCGCGCCGTATGACTTTCTCCAGCTCGTTTCGCGCCTCCGCGTCGACCTGCTTCGAATCGTTCATGCCGGCGATCTCGATGCCGGCCGGAAAGACGACGGCCGCCGCGACGACCGGTCCCGCGAGCGGTCCGCTGCCGGCTTCGTCGACGCCCGCGATCGCGCGCACGCCCGACTTCCACAGCACGCGCTCGAAATTCAGCATGCTGTCGAGCCGGAGGCGCTCGGCGCGTTCTTTCTCGTATTTGCGCTTGAGAATGTCGTAGAGCAGCCGGGCGCCGCGGCGCGGGTCTCGCTTCAGTCGGTTCAACGTCTGGGCGGAGATCGGACGGTCTCCGCCCAATAACCTCGCGCGCAGCGCATCGAGCGAGCGTTCCGTCAGACGCATCGTCTCTCAAGACTAGCGCAAAGAACGCCCGTTGCAACTCACGACGCGCGCGCCCGCCGCCCGCGGCCGCGCGGCTTTCTGAGCGGCGGCGGTGAGCTCGGCGGCCGGTAGGGCGAGCCGGCGTCGCCGCGCGACCGCGTCACGTCCTCGGTCTCGTCCCCGTCGTCGTCGGCGGGACGCTCGGACGCGGACTGCGCTTTCGAGCGGCCGCTTTTTCCCCACGGCGTCCTATGAACCTCGAGTTGATCGACAACGTCGCCGATGCCCGCGACGTCATGCAGCAGCTCGGTGATCGTCTGGTGCTGCCGCTCGCTCGGGACCGTCCCCTCGAGGTGAATGACGCCGTCGCGGCTGGAGATATGGAGCTCGTCCATATCGATGCTGCCCGCATCGCGCACCATGTCGTTGAGCGCGGCCTCGATCTCCTCGTCGTCGAGCAGGCTCATGTCCGCCGGCAGCCGGCTTTGTTCGGTTTCTTCCTCGGCGCCGGCCGCTCCTCTGCCTTCGTGCGCGCGCGCGCAATCGATGCAGAGCCGCGTCGTCGGCAGCGCGCGCAGCCGCGCCAGCGCGATGTATTTCCCACAGGACAGACATTTTCCATAAGTCCCGCGGACGATGCGGAGGATCGCCTCGTCGATCTCTTCGAGCGCCTGGCGGTCGCGGTTGCTCAAGTGCTCGAGCACTGTGGCGATGCGGTCTTTCTGCGCCTCTTCTTCGAGCTCAGCCTCTTGGTCTTCGGTAATATTTTTCAGCTCCCCCTCGACGTCTTCAACGCCGCCGACGATCGCGAGCCGCCGCTTATGCAGCTCCTCCGCCAGCGAATCGATGATCTTCTTTTTTCGGGTATTCATGTTGCCTCCTTAACTGACAAATATAGCGTCCGCCGCCGCCCCGCTTCACGCCGCGCCGCTCTCCTTCCGGTGGCCCGGCGCGGCGATAGAATCGGCCTCGATAAAAATGTGCTTCACTTCCGGGTGGCGGTCGCGGATCTTTTTTTCGACGCGGTCGACGGTGCGCTCCAGCTCCGACGCCGGAAGGTCGGGGCGGAAGCGGATGTCCATCGCGAGCAGAATGGTGTCCGGGCCGAAGTACATCGTCATCGCGCGGTTCACCTTGAGAGCGCCGGGCTCGGACTCGGCGAGCCGGCGCAGTTCGCGCAGCATATCGGGATCGGCGGCCTCGCCGACGAGCAGGCCTTTGCTTTCATAGGCGAGCAGCACCGCGACGACCGCGAGGATCAGGCCGATGACGATCGACGCTCCGGCATCGAAGTAGGGATTGTCCAGCCGGTGCGCGAGAAACACGCCGGCGAACGCGACGAGGAGTCCCAGCATTGCGGCGCCGTCTTCGAACAGCACGGCGAACGTCGTCGGGTCCTTGCTCGAGCGCACCGTGCGCCAGACGCTGCGCTCGCCCATTTCGGCAATGAATGCCTTGGTCGCGAACATAAACGAAATGCTTTCAGCCACAAATGCAAACCCTAAGACGGCATAATTCCAGATCGGATTTTGGAACGGCACCGGATGCCACAGGTGCAGCAGTCCTTCGTAGATGGACACGCCGCCGCCGATGCCGAAAATCTCGATGGCGACGATCAGCGTCCAAAAATACAACTCCTTGCCGTAGCCGAACGGATGCTCGGCGTCGGCCGGCTTGCGGCTCAACCGGCTGCCGAGCAACAGCAGCGCGCCGTTGCCCGTGTCGACGAGCGAATGGACGCCCTCCGCGACCATCGCCGCGCTGCCCGTAAACGTCGCCGCGACGAACTTGCTCGCGGCGATCGCGAGATTGGCCGCGATCGCCGCGTAAATCACCCTGCCGGATTCCGTTTTCACACAGGCTCACGGAAATTCCGCCCATTGCCGAACCGCCGCACCGGGCAGGTGCAGAGAACTAGACTACCGTCGGCGGTCGCGAAGCACCAATCAGGCGAACACTCAATTAGCGGCCGGAATTTACCCGATACGCGTTAAGCGCCCTCCTACCCTTTACCCAGTTGCGTATTTCTGCCGCATTTTTACCCGGCTGGAGGATTTCCATATTGGAAAGGGATTAATGCCCCGACTATGCAGAACCGGCGATGATTGCAACAAAAATAAGGCGTGCCTATGGGCGCGCAAACACGCGCCAGGAGCGGCGGCAAAATGGGAGGATTTTCGGGGGCGTTCGGCGCGCCCGGGGGCCCCGGCGGGATTCTCGAAGGCTTGGATTCGCCTATAAAA
>DATFWH010000266.1:0-10618 GCA_035259465.1 Binatia bacterium | reverse complement strand
GGCGACGTCAGGCAGGTGATTCGCGCCGCCCCTTTCCCGCCGGTGGTCCTGGCCCACGATCTCGGCGCCTCGATCGCGCTCGAGGCGGCGGCGGAAAATAAATTATCAGCGCTGGTCTTGGCCGCTCCGCTGACGCCGGAGAACGAGCTCCCGCGCGCCGTCAAACTCCTCAGGCTCAAATACCGGCCGCTGCTTTTTCTTCGCCGCCCGTTCCGGCTGGAAGAAAGCGACTTCCGCAAGCTCTGGCTGGGCTCCGGCACAGGGGACGGCGGCGGCGCCGATTGTCTCGTCGCCGATGCCCCCGCGCTCGTCGACGCGTTCTTCGCCCGGCGCCCGAATCCGGCGCGTCAAAAAATACCCTATCCGACTCTCGTCGCCGCCGCCCGCGACGACCGCATCGTTTCGCCCGCAGCTGAGCAAGCGCTCGCCGACCGCCTCGGTGCCGACGTCCGTGAATATGCCGGCGGCCATTGGCTCATCGGCGAAGCCGGCGGCGAGGAAATCGTGCGCGACCTGCACCGCTGGATCGTGCAAAAAGTCGGCGGCGAGATCCTCCTCGAGCAGCCGACCCCCGCGCCGCCGCAGTGAGGCGGTGCTTGCTTACCGCTCCCGTGTCGGATAAATTTGTAGGGATTTATGAAGCGCCTATCGGCATCTATTGTCGCCTTCGTCCTGTTTCTGCCGGTTTACGCCGGCGCCGTGGAGGTGGGGCAAAAGGCGCCGGAATTCGAGCTCGCGAGCACGAAGGGCGGCACGATCAAGCTCGCCGATTTCGCCGGTAAAAAGGAGGTGGTCCTCCTCTTTTACCCGATGGACTTTACGCCCACGTGAATCCGCGAGCTCTCGTCCAGTCGGGACGATTATGAAAAATTCACCGCCGCGGGCGCCGAAGTGCTCGGCGTGAGCGCCAACCAGACGTTTTCCCAGAAAGCTTTCGCCGATTATTTGAAGCTCAACTTCCCGCTGCTGAGCGACGCGGACTTGACGACGATCAAAAGCTACGGCGTTCTCAACGGCGCGGTCGCGCAGCGCTCTTACTTCATCGTCGACCGCAGCGGCATCCTCCGCTACAAGAAGATTTTGGAGCGCGGCGAAGCGCTGCTCTCGAACGACGCCCTCGTCGAGGAAGTTAAAAAGATCCGCGGGAACCCTGCATGAAGCTCGGCCCGGTTCTCGCTTTGTCGCTATCGCTCTGCCTCTCCGGCGCGCCGGTCTGGGCGCAGGGCAAGGTCAATTACAAGCAGCTCGTGCCGAATCTCGAGGCGATGAAGGACAACTCGCCGACGCCCGACTTTACGCTCGCCGATCCGTCCGGAAAAAAAGCCACGTTGAAAGAATACCGCGGGAAGCTCGTGCTGCTGAACTTCTGGGCCACCTGGTGCGTGCCCTGCCGCGAGGAAATGCCCGCGATGGAGCGGCTCTACCAGCAATTCAAGGACAAGGGCTTCACCATCGTGGCCGTCAACATCAAAGACAGCAAGAAGGACGCGTTCGCGTTTCTCAAGGAGCTCAAAATCACCTACCCCATTATGCTCGATCCCGACGGCGAGGTCGGGCTCCTGTACGGCGCATGGGGCTTGCCGACGACCTACCTCATAGGCCCGAAGGGCGAAGGGCTCGCGCGCCTCTGGGGGCCCGCCGCCTGGGACGGCGCCGGCGCTAAGCATCTCATTCAAGATCTGCTCGACGGGAAGCGATGAGCGAAGTCAATTTCGTCGTCGCCTTCACGTCGGGACTCCTGTCGTTTCTCTCTCCCTGCGTCTTGCCGGTGATTCCGTCGTACCTCTCGTTCATCTCCGGCGTCTCGCTCGACGAAATGACCGGCCCGGACGCCGAAGCCGGCGCGCGCCGGCGCGTGGTCTTCAATTCGCTCGCGTTCATCATCGGCTTTTCGCTCGTCTTCGTCTCGCTCGGCGCCTCCGCCAGCGCCCTCTACGGAATATTCGCGGGCCATCGCCGCTTAATCCGCATCGCCGGCGGGCTGGCGGTCATTCTCGTCGGCGTCTACCTTCTGGGCTTCCTTAAGATTCCCGCCCTCGACCGTTACTTTCAGGTCAATCTCAAAGACAAGCCGGCCGGCTACCTCGGCTCGGCCCTCGTCGGGGTGACGTTCGCCGTCGCCTGGATACCCTGCGTCGGACCGATTCTCGGCGCGATCCTCGCGCTGGCGGCGACCTCCAACGACGGGGTCTTACTTTTGAGCAGCTATGCTGCCGGGCTCGCGGTGCCGTTTTTTCTGAGCGCCGTCGCCGTCGATTCCTTTTTTCTTTTCTCGCGGCGCTTCCGCCACTACGTCCACTACGTGCACGTCGTCGCCGGCGTCATGCTGATCGTCATCGGAGCGCTCCTCGTAACGGATTATTTTTCGCTCTTGAATATCTACGTCATCCGCCTCACGCCGCGGTGGCTGCTGGAGCGGCTGTAAGGGTTTCAAGTTTCAGGTTTAAAGTTTCACGCTGCGGAAGTATAGCTGTCCTCCGCAATCCTGAAACCTGAAACGCGAAACTTGAGACTTCGTAGTTTGACCTATCCCGGGGCGAATGTTACGCTTTTTACGTTCCGTTTCGCGCAAGAATCACCGGATCGGCGTCTTTCGTCCGCGTTTAAAGCCAAGACCTCCGTGGAGAAGTCAATGGAAGAACAAATTCGTTCTATCCTCAAATCTATCGGCGAGGACCCCGACCGCGAGGGGCTATTGAGGACGCCGAAGCGCGTGAGCGAGGCGCTTTCCTTTCTGACGCGCGGTTATTCGATGAACGTCGACGAGGTGATCAACAACGCGGTCTTCACCGAAGACTATTCGGAGATGATCGTCCAGAAGAACATCGATTTGTATTCGCTCTGCGAGCATCACCTGCTGCCGTTCTTCGGCAAGGCGCACGTCGCCTATTTGCCGCAAGGCAAGATCATCGGCGTCTCGAAGCTCGCCCGCCTGGTCGACGTTTTCGCGCGCCGCCTCCAGGTGCAGGAGCGGCTCACGAGCCAGATCGCGACGACGCTGATGGACAAGCTCAACCCGCTCGGCGTCGGCGTCGTGATCGAGGCAGAGCACCTGTGCATGCGGATGCGCGGCGTCGAAAAGCAAAACTCCCTCATCATTACGAGCACGCTGCTCGGCGCCTTCCGCCACCGGCAGGAGACGCGCAACGAATTCATGAATCTTATCCACAGCTGAGAGGTCGCGATGGAGATCAAATTTCAAGATCGGCCGCCGGAGAGAATCAAGACGGCATTGCTCGCCTTTCCCGTCCGCGAAAAGCGGCTCGACGATCCGGCGCTCAGGCGCCTGGACCGCCTGCTCGGCGGCAGGCTCGCGGAGCGCATCAAGAAAAGCCAGTTCACCGGCGCGGAAGCCGCCGCGCTCTCCTACGGCACGGCGGGAAAGGTCGGCGCGGCGAACGTTTTGCTGATCGGTCTCGGGAAATCCGAAGAAGTTAACGCCGACAGCTGGCGCAAGGCGGGCGCCCGCGCGCGGAAAGAAGCCGCCGCGCTCGGCGCCGAGGAGTTCGTGTTTTTCTTCGCGCCCGAGAAAGACACGGAGGCCGCCGCCGAGGCGGTCGCCGAAGGCGCGCTGCTCGCCTCCTATCAGTTCAACAAATACCGCTCCGACAGCAAGCCGCGCGCCGAAGTCCGCGTCATGACGCTGATCGGCCCCGGCGCCCGCGACGGCGGCCTCAAGCGCGCGGTCAAGCTCGCGAGCGACATCGTTCCGGGCGTCTTCGCCGCGCGCGACCTCGTCAACGAGCCGCCGTCGGTGGCGACCGCGCGCTTTCTCGGCGAGGCCGCGAAGCGTCTCTGCCGCGGCCGCGGTCTCAGCGTGGAGGTCTGGAGCAAGAAAAAAATCCAGGCGATGAATCTCAATGGATTGCTCGCGGTCAACCGCGGCAGCACCGAGGAGCCGCGCTTCATCGTGATCCGCTACCGCCCGCCGACGAATGCCGAAAAAAAAATCGCCCTCGTTGGCAAGGGCATCACCTTCGATTCCGGCGGGCTCTCGCTCAAGACCGGCAAGGGAATGGAGACGATGAAGCTCGACATGGCCGGCGGCGCCGCGATCATCGGCGCGATGAGCCGTTTGCCCGAGCTCGTCCCCGCGGTGGAGGTCACCGGCTACATTCCGACGACCGACAACCTGCCGAGCGGCAGCGCGCAGAAGCCGGGCGACATTATCCGCTACCTGAACGGCAAGACGATCGAAGTGCTCAACACCGACGCCGAGGGTAGATTGATCTTGGCCGACGGCCTGGCGCTGGCGGCGAAAGAAAAACCCGACTACATGATCAACCTCGCGACGCTCACCGGCGCGTGCATGGTCGCGCTCGGCACCGAGGTCGCCGGGCTCTTCAGCAACGATCAGCGGCTGGCCGACGCGCTGCTGCGCGCTTCGAAAGAAGCCGGCGAGAAACTATGGCAGCTCCCGCTGGTCAAGGAATACCGCGAGGACATCAAGAGCAGCGTCGCCGACATGAAGAACATCGGCGGCTCGTACGGCGGCGCGATCACGGCGGCGCTGATCCTGCAGGAGTTCGTCGACGGCGTGCCGTGGGCGCATCTCGACATCGCCGGTCCGGCCTTCGCCGAAAAAGAGATGCTTTTGTCGCCCAAAGGCGGCACCGGCTACGGCGTACGGACGCTGATCCGATTTTTAACCGACCTCAGCAAGTGAACGGGAAGGGAATCCGATGGCGAAAGTATTGGAAGTGACCGACGCGACCTTCGAAGCCGAGGTGCTGAAATCGAGCCTGCCGGTGCTGGTGGACTTCTGGGCACCTTGGTGCGGGCCGTGCAAAATGATCGCGCCGGTCGTCGAAGAGCTGGCGGCGGAGTATGACGGCAAGCTGAAAGTCGCCAAGATCAACGTCGACGACAACCCGCTCACGCCGTCGCGCTACGGTGTGCGCGGCATCCCAAACCTGCTCCTGTTAAAAAGCGGCACCGTGAGAGACCAGATCGTCGGCGCGTGCCAGAAGGCGCGGCTCGTCCAGGCGATCGGCAACGTGCTTTAAGCTTTAGGCGGAAACCGTTTATGCGCGTAGGGGCGGTTCGCACCGCCCCTATTTTTTTAGAACGTGAACCGGCGCATGCTGACGCTGAGGAGAAATCCCACCGCCACCATCATCGTGACCATCGAAGAGCCGCCGTAGCTCAACAGCGGCAGCGTTATCCCGACGACGGGCATGAGGCCCGTCACCATCGCCACGTTGATTACCGCCTGCCAGAAAAACATCGCCACCACGCCGAAAGCGAGCAGCGCACCGATGCGGTCCTTGGCGCGCGCGACCACGCGCAGGCCGGCGATCATCAAAGCGAAATAGAGCGCCAGCAGAAGCAGGCAGCCGATAAATCCCCATTCCTCGGCGAAGACCGCAAAAATGAAATCGGTATGCTGCGCCGGCAGGAAGTCGAGCCGATTCTGCGTCCCGTTGAGAAAACCCTTGCCGAGAAAGCGCCCCGAGCCCACGGCGATCTTCGATTGGATGACGTGGTAGCCGGCGCCGAGCGGATCCAAGTCGGGATTTAAAAAAGTCCAGATGCGGTTCCGCTGGTACGGCTTGAGAAAGTGATAAGCGATCGGCATCAACGCGACGCCCGCGGCCGCCAAGGCGAGAAACGAGCGGAAACGGAGGCCGCCCATCAGAATGAGACTGAAAAAGACGACGACGATGATGATCGCGGTGCCGAGATCGGGCTGGATGAGCGTCAGGGCCGCCAGCGGTCCGACGAGCAGAAAAGGCATCCAGAGGTTCCGCAGGCTGTAGCCGCCGGGGGGCTCGTCGTATTGCAAAAACTTGGTGAGCGCGAGCACGATCGCGATCTTCGCGAGCTCGGACGGCTGCAGCGTGAAAAATCCCAGGTGAATCCAGCGCTGCGATCCTCCGCCCGAGTGGCCGATGAAATAAACCACCGCAAGCAGCACGAGCGAGACGCCGTAGACCGGGTACGCGATGCGGTCGACGTGATGGTAATCCAACGCCGCGGCCGAGATCATCGCCACCAGGCCGAAAAGGAACCAGTAAAACTGCTTCATCGCCAGCCCGCTGGCGCGGTGCTCGGTGACGCTGTACGTCGCGCTGTAGATCGTCAGAAAGCCGAGGCAGACGAGCCCGATCGCGAGCGCGACGAGCGGCCAGTCGAAATGGGAGATGAGGCGTCGATCAATCGGCACGGTCGTCCACCACCGGCGCGCGGGCGAGTTTCTGTCCCGCGGCATCTTTTTCCGGGGGCAGCTGTATCTCGCCCTGCGCAGCTAGATAGGTCTCGATGACTTTTTTCGCCAGCGGCGCCGACGCCGACCCGCCGTGGCCGCCGTGCTCGACGATGACCGCAACCGCGATCTCGGGCTTCTCCGCGGGGGCGTAAGAGACGAACCAGGCGTGATCGCGGACGAGGTACGCCAGGTTCTCGCTCTTCACCGTCGCGCCCTTCATCTCGGCCACCTGCGCGGTGCCGGTCTTGCCGGCGATGCGGACGAGCGGCGATTTCGCCGCGCCGCCGGTGCCCTCGGGGCTGGCGACGACGTCGGCGAGCGCGTTGCGCACGTTGTCGAGCGTGCCTTCCTTGAAGGCCACGGTACGGACCTTCTCGGGCCCGTATTCGCGCACGACCGTGCCGTCGAGCGATTCGACGCGCTGGACGAACCACGGTTTGTACACGGTGCCGCCGTTGGCGACCGCCGACATCATCAGCGCCATCTGCAGCGGCGTTACGGTCACATAGCCCTGGCCGATCGAGATCGACGGCGTCTCGCCCGGAAACCAGGGCTGCTTGAATCTTCTGAGCTTCCACTCCGAGTCCGGAATGAGCCCGGACTTCTCGTCGTCGAGGTCGATGCCGGTCTTTTCGCCGAGGCCGAGCGCACGCGCCCATTTCGCGATCTTGTCGACGCCCAGTTTGTTCCCGACCTGATAAAAATAGACGTCGCAGGACTGCACGATGCCGCGGCGCAGATCGACGGAGCCGTGGCCCTCTTTCTTCCAGTCGCGGAACACGCGGTTGCCGAACGCCATCGAGCCGGCGCAGCCGAGATGCGTGTCGGGCTGGATCGCGCCTTCTTCCAGCGCCGCTAGGCTGAGAACGATCTTGAAGGTCGAGCCCGGCGGATACTGCCCCTGGATCGCGCGGTTGTTCATCGGATGCGCGCGGTCGTTCATGTAGCCGCGCCATTCTTCGGCGGTGACGCCGCGCGCGAAGACGTTGGGATCGAACGCCGGCGCGCTCACCATCGCCAGCACCGCGCCGTTGCGCACGTCGAGCGCGACGATCGCGCCTTCCTTACCCTGCATCGCCTCCTGCGCGGCATTCTGGACGTCGCGGTCGAGCGTCATCACGACATTGTAGCCGGGGACGTCTTCGACCTCGTGGAGGACGCGCACACGCCGGCCGAGCGCGTCGACCTCGACCTGCTGGCCGCCGGCCTGCCCGCGCAGGAATTCCTCCCAGCGGCGCTCCAGGCCGGCCTGGCCGATCTCATCGCCCATAGTGTAGCCGTTGGCCTTCTGCGTCTTCAGCTGCCGCGGGCCGATCTCGCCCAAGTAGCCGATCAGATGAGCGGCCATGCCGGTATCCAGATAATTCCGCCGCGGCCGCGTGCGCAGCGAAACGCCGGGGAGATCGAGTTGATGCGACTCGACGACCACGACCGAGCGCCAGTCGATGTCCTTTCCCAGCACGATCTCGTCGAACGGCGCGCGGTACTTGTCGTCTTTAAACGGCTTGACCAGCTCTTCCTCGGGGCGGCCGAGATAGCGCGCCAGGCGGCGCAGCGTCTGTTCCGGCTCGACGGAATCCTCCGGAACGAAGAGAAGATCGAACGACGGCCGGCTGTCGACCATGAGCTGGCCGCGGCGGTCGCGCACCATGCCGCGCGTGCCGGGGACTTTTTTCAGCCGAATGCGGTTGTTTTCGGAAAGGTACGTATAGCGCTCGCCGTCGATCACCTGGAGATAGAGCAGCCGGACGAAAAGAAATAAAAAGATGAGACACACGAGCGCAACGAGCAGCTGCGTGCGGCGGCGAAATTCCGGCGGAACCTCTTTTTGCGAAGAGAGCGAGATCATTCCGGCATCTTCATCTGCTCGAGATAGTTCTGTCCGCGCTTCAGCGCCCAGAAAAGCGCCGGCGCCAGTACGGCCGCCATGGTCGCGTCGATAAGTATATAGTGTAGGCTGCCGATACCGTAGCGCTCCATCGTTAGGAACGTCGCCCATAATAGCATAAGCGAGGCCGCTTTTACCCACGAGGCAAGGAAAACGACCGACGCGCTGAGCAGCGGGCTGTGCACCCAGATCGCCCGCGAGCTTAGATAGGCGGTGATGAAAACGAGCGACAGCGCGAAAGCGTTGAGGCCGAGCACGTTGCTCGAGAATACGTCGACCGAATATCCGAGGAGAAACGTTCCGACGACCGCGCCGACCGTCGGATGGTTGAGACCGAGATAGACGCAGAGCACGAGCGCGAGGTCGGGCACGTACGGCCCGAGCGGCACGAGCCGCGGCAGCGTCGTCTGAAACAGCAGCAGCACGAAGCCCGTGATGAAAAATAACAGCGAGACCTTCATCGCGTTCAGTCTTTGATTTCCGGCGCGTTGCCGCGCACGACCAGCACCTCTTCGACGCGCGCGGGGTCGAGCGCGAGGCTGACTTCGATGTACTGGAACAGGCCGAGATTCTTCTTGTTGACCTTCGAGATGGTGCCGATGAGCAACCCCTTCGGGAAAACGCCGTCGAGGCCGGAGGTTACGAGCCGGTCGCCCTCTTTAAGATCGTCGCTGCGCTTGACGTACTTCATCACCGGGCCGTTGTCGAGCGATCCTGACACGAGGCCGCGGGCGCGGCTTCGCTGCACCATCGCGTCGACGCCGCTGTGCGAATCGGTGACGAGCAGCACTTTCGCGTTGCGGCCGGTGACCGAAACGACCTGACCTATGACACCGAGCGGGGAGATGACCGCCATCCCTTTCTCGACGCCGTTCGCTCTTCCTTTGTCGATGATCAATGTATGGAAGTAGGCGCTGGCGCTGTTGGCGATGACGGTAGCCGTGATCGCCTTCGGCGCCAGTTCGGAGCGGAACTCCATCAGCTCGCGGAGCCGCTTGTTCGTCGCCTCTTCTTCGAGCAGGCGGCTTTTTTCCCCCTCGAGGTCGCGGACGCGCGCCTTGAGCCGCTCATTCTCCGCAGCGACGCCGCGCAGCGCGACGTAGCCGCCGAAGAAATCCCGGACGCCGAAGAACGTGGACTGGATCGCCGATTGCAGCGGCCGCATAACGGCCATCAGCAGCGGCCCGATGGGATCGGCGCGGTGCTGCCCCCTGGCGGCGGGCGCGATGATATAGAGGGAGATGAGGACCGAGAGGAAAGCGCTGAAAAGAACTTGATTGCGGCGAAGGAAAGAAAGCATCGAACTCTAACCCCCGCTCACGCTGCATGACCGGGCATACGGGGCGCCGCCTACGACGTGGCGACCTCCTTGAGCAAGGAGATTTCGTCCAGCGCCTTGCCCGCGCCCATCACCACCGCAGTCAGGGGGTCGTCGGCCAGCACGACCGGCAGGCCGGTTTCTTCGCGTATCAGCATGTCGAGATTGCGGAGCAGCGAGCCGCCCCCGGCGAGCACGATGCCGCGATCGACGATGTCGGAGGCGAGTTCGGGCGGGGTGCGCTCGAGCGAGATCTGCACCGCTTCGACGATCTGGTTGAGCGGCTCGACGAGCGAGTCGCGGATCTCTTTGTCGGTGATGACCACCGTCTTGGGCACGCCGGAGACCAGATCGCGGCCCTTGATTTCCATCGTCTGGATTTCGTCGCCCGGATAGGCGGAGCCGATCGTGATCTTGATCAGCTCGGCCGTCCGCTCGCCGACCAGCAACTTGTATTTGCGCTTGATAAACTGCGCGATCGCCTCGTCCATTTTGTCGCCGCCGACGCGGATCGAGCGGGAAAAGACGATGCCGGACAGCGAGATGACGGCGACTTCGGTGGTGCCGCCGCCGATGTCGACGATCATGCTGCCCGTCGGCTCGGTGATCGGCAGGCCCGCGCCGATGGCGGCGGCCATCGGCTCCTCGATCAAATAGACCTCGCGCGCTCCGGCGGAGGTCGCCGATTCCCTTACAGCGCGTTTTTCCACCTCGGTGATCCCGAAGGGCACGCCGATGATGATGCGCGGTCGCACGAAGCTGTGGCGGTTTTGGACCTTGCGGATAAAATAGCGCAGCATCGCCTCGGTGATCTCGAAATCCGCGATGACGCCGTCCTTCAGCGGCCGGATGGCGACGATGCTGCCGGGCGTGCGGCCGAGCATTTTTTTCGCTTCGGCGCCGACCGCGAGCACTTTCTTGCCTCCGCGCTCGTTTTTATGCTGGACCGCGACAACCGAGGGCTCGTTGCAGACGATCCCCTCGTTCTTGACGTAGATCAGAGTATTGGCGGTCCCGAGATCGATAGCCAGGTCGTTGGAAAACAGGCTAAATAGGGAATCCAGCATGCAAAAAAAGAGGCTCCTTTTCGCTTCCCGGATGGGGAAGATTCCAGTGAAAATAACAAATTTGCCGCCGCCAAGCAAGTTTACTTTTTCAGGCGCGAGACGCCCGACCGAGCGGCGCGCTTCGGTTGCAATGGCGG
>DATFWH010000265.1:0-4262 GCA_035259465.1 Binatia bacterium | reverse complement strand
ACTTCTCCGAATGAGCGCGCCGAAAAAAACCCCGGCAGCAGCGCGCTTAAAGGGGCCGCTGCTCGGGGCGCAAATGTCGATCGCCGGCGGCATCGACAAATCGCTGCTCGAAGGCAAGAAGGTCGAGTGCGAGGCGATTCAGATCTTCACGCGCTCGTCGCGCCAGTGGGCCGCGCGGCCGTTTGCCAAAGACGAAGTCCAATTGTTCCAGCGCAACCGCAAAGAAACCGGCATCGGCACCGTCGTCGCGCACGATTCCTATCTATTGAATCTGGGCTCGCCGGACGCGGCGCTCAGAAAAAAATCGATCGCGGCTTTCATCGACGAGGTGGAGCGCTGCGAGCTGCTCGGCATTCATCTCTTAATCGCCCACCCCGGTGCGCACATGGGCGCCGGCGAGCTTCAGGGCATCAAGACGATCGCCCGCTCGCTCGACGAGGTTCATAAATCCTGCCGCGGCTTCAAGACGAAAATCGCGCTCGAGATCACCGCCGGACAGGGAAGCTGCCTCGGCTACCGCTTCGAGCAGATCCGCGACATCATCGACGCGACCAAAGAAAGCGACCGGCTCCGCGTCTGCTTCGACACCGAGCACGCCTTCGCCGCCGGCTACGATTTCCGCACCAAGAGCGGCTACGCGGCGGTGTTCGAGCAATTCGACGAGCTGATCGGCATCGAGCGCCTCGCCGCGTTCCATTTGAACGACTCGAAAAAGGAGCTGGGCTCGCGCGTCGACCGCCACGACCACATCGGCCAGGGACGGCTCGGGGTCGAAGCGTTCCGGCTGCTCTTGAACGACCGGCGCTTCTGGGGCCTGCCGATGTGCCTGGAGACGCCGAAGGGAAAAGACTTGAAGGAAGACCGCGAGAACCTGACGCTGCTGAGAAGCCTGATCGGGCGCGGCGCGACGCCGATCATCCCGCCGGGATCGTTATCCCGGGAAAAAAGTACTGCACAGCCAGCCCGATAGCGTAGCCGAAAAGCGCCGCGGCGACGGCGATGAGAAAAAACTGCGCGCCGGACGCGAAAAGCGGCAGGCCCGCGAGACGTCCCTTGAAGACGCCGACGGAAAACAGCGTCACGCCGGCGAGCGCGATCGAGACGTAAAGCGCGTTCATGCCCGATAGCAGGAGATAGGGCGCGAGCGGGATCGCGCCGCCCAGGACAAACGAGAGGCCCATGACCAGTGCCGCCCGGACCGGCCGGTTGAGCTCGGCGGTTCCGAGGCCGAAAACTTTTTCCTGGAACGTCCTCAGAAACACGCCCTGCTGCTGCCCCAGCAGCTTGACGACGCGATAGCCCTGCTCTTTCGTCATGCCTTCCTCGCCGAGCGCGTTGAGCAGTCCTTCGGCGGCGACATAGGGCTCGGCCTCCGCCAGCTCCGCGGCGTCTTTGATCTCCTTGTCGAAAATTTCCTTTTCGGCGTTGGAGGAAAGATACGATCCCGTCGCCATCGACACGGCGCCGGCGAACATCGCCGTGAGTCCGGTGATGATCACGACCAGGTTGTTTTCGGTCGCGCCCTGGATGCCGGCCAAAAGGCCGACCGTGCTCATAAGCCCGTCCTGGATGCCGAAGACGAACTCGCGCACGCGCGCGCGGCTTTCGATGATCTCGCGCTTGCGTTGAATCTCGTCGAGAGCCATGCGCGTTAGTATTTTAGATTCAACTCGCCGGTCTTCTCGCCCGGCCGCCAGTCGGCCGGGCAAAGCCGTCCGGTGCGGAGCGCCTTCAAGACGCGCAGCGTCTCCTCGACGCTCCGGCCGACGTTCATGTGGCTCACCGTGAGATAATTCACCTCGCGCGCGGGATTCAGAATGAACGTCGCGCGCGCGCTGACGCCCTCCTTCTCGACCAGCACGCCGTACTCGCGGCTGGTCTTTTTCTCGACGTCGCTGAGCAGCGGGTAGTCGATGCCGCCCAATTCGTCGATCCAGGAGCGGTGCGTCTCGATCGGGTCGACGCTGGCGCCGAGCACCTCCGCCTGCTCGGCGCGAAAGTCTTTCGCGGCGCTGCTGAAGCCGGTCACCTCGGTCGGGCATATAAAGGTGAAATCGGCCGGGTAGAAAAACAGCACGAGCCATTTTCCGGGAAAGGACTGCAGCGTGTAATCGGCAATCTTCCTACCCTGAATGCCCTGCAGCTTAAACTCGGGCGCCTTCGAACCCATCGTAACCATGTTTTCTCCTCGAACGCGAAATTGGGAAATGTCTACTCCGGCAGGTTGCGCCAGAGGGAGAAAGTCGCGTCGTCCCGCTCGGCCGCCTCGGCCGTGAACCACGGCTCGGCCGCAACCCCGCCCTTCAACACGCCGAAGAAGTAGATTCGCAGCATCTGCTCGATCAACTGCGGCAGCGGCAGGTCGCGCTTGGGATGGTACCAGGTGTAGATCCAGTTCATCATGCCGAACAGCGAGAAGGTCGCGACGCGAACGTCGATCATGCGTCCGCTCTCGCGGCCTTGCACCTCGCCGATAAGGTCCATCAGAATCTTGACGTAGCGGCGCTTGAGCACGAGCATCTGCTCCTGGAACTTGCCGGTGAGCGACTCGTCCTCGTGGGCCATGACCTTCATCTCGTGCATGTTGTGGAGAAAGAAGCCGAGATGGTTCTCGGCGAACATGCGGATGCGGACGCGCGCGTCGGCGTCCGGGTTCACCGTCTCCCAACGCTGGAGCAGCGTCATGATACAGCGCTCCTGGATCAGGAACAGCAGCTCTTCTTTGGTGCGGAAGTAATAATACAGCCCGGCGAGGCTCATGCCGGTATCGCGCGAGATGTCGCGGATCGAGGTGCTGTGAAAGCCCTTCTCGGCGAAGATCTTCGCCGCGCACTTGAGGATCGCTTCGAGCTTATCGTCGTAATGGCGCGTGGGGGTCTCGCCGCGGGTCGCCATGACGAATCATATTCGCAAAGCGACAAGGGGGTGTCAATCGAAGCTTAAAGATGGAGCGCGGGCGTCCAATCACGTTCGCGCCGCGGCAGATTAAATGCTTTTTGGCCGGGGTCGCGGGCAGTATACTGAAAGCATGCGTCTTCCCGTGAACCCGCCGCTTTTGCCGATGCTCGCCAAGCGCGCCGGCGAATTGCCGGCGGGCGCCGGCTGGATATTCGAGCCGAAGTGGGACGGCTTCCGCGCGCTCGTGTTTCGCGACCGCGATGAAGTTCTGATTCAGAGCCGCGACGAGAAATCCCTCAACCGCTATTTTCCCGAGCTGATCGAGCCGCTCCGCGCGCAGCTGCCGGCGCGCTGCGTGCTCGACGGCGAGATCGTCGTCGCGCGCGACGGAGCGCTCGACTTCGATGCGCTGCAGATGCGCATACATCCCGCCGCTTCGCGCGTCAAACTGCTTTCACAACAGACTCCGGCGTCGATCGTCTTCTTCGATCTGCTCGCCGAGGGCGACCGTGATCTCCGCGACACAGCTTTCCAAAATCGCCGCCGCATGCTCGAATCGCTGCTTTCATCCGCCGCGCCGCCGATCCACCTCACGCCTGCGGCGGCCGACTTGACCACCGCGCGGGATTGGTTTAGCCGCTTCGAGGGCGCCGGGCTCGACGGCGTCATCGCCAAAGCGGTTTCCGGAGCATACGAACCCAACAAGCGCGCGATGCTCAAGATCAAGCACGAGCGCGAGTGCGATTGCGTCGTCGCCGGCTTTCGCTGGCACAAAAAGGGCGAGCGCACGATGGTCGGCTCGCTCCTGCTCGGCCTTTACAACTCCGCCGGCGCGCTGCAGCACGTCGGCGTGTGCGCGAGCTTTACCGAAGAGAAGCGGCGCGAGCTGGTGAAATTTTTGGCTCCCTATCGGAAGGACGCGCTCGCCGATCATCCCTGGAAGGATTGGGCGGAGGAGGGATCGGCGGACGGCGACGCCGAGCGGCGCATGCCCGGCGCGCAGAGCCGCTGGAGCGGCGGCAAGGATATGTCGTGGGAGCCGCTCCGTCCGGAGCTGGTCGTCGAAGTCGCCTACGACCACATGCAGGGCGATCGCTTCCGCCACACCGCGCAGTTTCGCCGCTGGCGGACGGACAAGAAACCGCGCGACTGCACGTACGAGCAGCTCGAAGTCGTCGCGCCGGAAGAGCTGGCCGAGATTTTCGCCGGCGGCCGCTGAAAAATTTCGCTAGCGCCGGCGCCGCGCGCGGCCATCGCGCCACGCGCGCGTCGGATCGTCGTCGGGGTCGGGGGCTTCCTGCGGCGGGCGCAAGTTTTCCGGCACATGGCGCAGATTCACCCGGATGCGCGTCCAGGTCGACGAC
>DATFWH010000264.1:0-3940 GCA_035259465.1 Binatia bacterium | reverse complement strand
GCACGCCGGCGGAGGTCTTCAGCTGCTTCAGGGCGCCGTCAGCGACCGTACCGGCCTGCTGCGAGCGGACGGCGGGGTCGTCAAGCGAAAAGACCTCCGCGCGCAGGCGGAGGAGATTCAAAAAAGCGGCGGCTTGCCGATGGCGCCGGTGTCGTGGGAGTACGCCGACGGAATTCTCTACGACGCCTACGAGAAGGCGAAGTCCACGGGCCAGAAAACCGCGCATTTCTCTTCGATGCGCGCGGCGTTCAACACGACGAAGCCGAGAGAAGTCGAGCATCCCGTGTACAGCCGCTTGGCCAAAGAATCCGCACAGACCGAAGATTGGCGCAGCCAGTCGCGCCGGCTTCTCGATGAGCCCGCCTTCCGCTTCTGGCTCGTCGACGAGGACTGGATGAAGCCTTATCTCGATCGTATCGAGCAGGCGCAGGAGAGCCGCCTCGTGCTGAACGACGCGCAGAAGGAAGAGCGGCTGGCGGCGATCGTCCGCGATGCCGCGCGGGAGGTATTTTCCGGCGAGAGGGGCGCGATTTTCCGCCGCCGGCTGGAAGACGCGGCCTGCTGCCTGGCGGAAGCCGGCCGCCGCGAGCCGTCGCTGCTCGCTTTCGCCGTCGTTCTTCAGCTCGCCGAAGGGGAGACCGGGATGCTCGACATCGCGTTTCTCACCGGCCTCGTGCAGAAAAGCATCGCGTACTATCTCGCGCAGACAAAACAAAAGGCGAAAGAAGAACCGTCGCTGATCGTCAAACCTTAGCACGCCGATGCCGTTCAACCGATCTTACCGCGACCTCGCGTCCGAGCTGCGTCGGCGCGCGATACAAAACTACCTGCTGGCGAAAGCTCTGCCCGAATTTTTGCGCGAGCGCATCGCGCTGGCGGATGCCGAGGAGCGGATTCGCCGGCTCCTCGATGACCGCGAGCGAAGGTTTCTGGAGATCGCGCGCACGCGCATCTATGCGTGCCCGACGAGTCCCTATCTCAAGCTGCTCAACTTTGCTGGTTGTCAATTTTCCGACCTCGACGCGGAGGTGCGTCGTCGCGGGCTCGACGCGACGCTTACCGAGCTGGCGCGCGCGGGTGTTTATCTCACCGTCGAGGAGTACAAAGGGAAAATGGAAGTCCGGCGCGGGGCCGAGTCGTTTTGGACGGTCGCCGGCGATTTCGCCCACCCTGACCCTTCTCCGGGGTTCGTCACGCAGAGCAGCGGGACCAACAACGCGCCGATGTTTTCAATCATCTCGCTCGACCGTGTCGCCGTTCAGGCGCTCGAACTCGCCGTGCTTTATTCGGCGCACGGCCTGTGGGACAAAGCCCACGGATTGTACGACGCGATTCTTCCGTCCGGCAGCGGGCTGCGCAACTTAATGATGAACGCGAAGCTCGGCGTCGAGACCGAGCGCTGGTTCGCGCGGACGATTCCGGCCAAAAGCCCAGCCGGGGCGTGCTATAACTATCTCGCCACACATCTGATCGTAGCTCTCGCCAAACGCAACGGCGAGCGCTTTCCGCGTCCGGAGTTCATCGACATCGGCGATCTGACCAGCATCGTCCGCTGGGTTTCGGCAAAACGCGCCGAAGGGCGGGGATGCAGCATCAAAACCATAGGAAGCAACGCCGCCCGTATCGCCCAGACAGCGGAGGCCATGAATGAATCTTTAAAGGACGTGACTTTCATCTGCGGCAGCGAGCCGTTAACGGAAGCCAAGCGCGACGCGATCCTCCGCAGCGGCGCCACGGCGACGCCGCACTACGGCTTTGTCACCGGCGGATCGGTAGGATACGGCTGCGGGCGGCCGATACACGTCGATGAAATTCACGTGAACCGGCACACGATGGCGCTCATCGCGGCGCCCGACGGCCATCCCGCGCGCGGCGCCTCGATCCGGCCGTTTCTCTTTACGAGCTTGCTGTCATCCGACCCGCAGCTGCTTTTCAACGTCGAGAACGGCGATTATGGAATTCTGGAGGAACGGGATTGCGGATGCGCCATGGAGCGCGCCGGCCTCAAGATTCATCTGCATCACATCCGGAGCTACGAAAAATTTACCAGCGAAGGCATGAATTATTTTTACGGCGATCTCTTCGATATCTTCGAGCAGCGCCTGCCCGCGGAGTTCGGCGGCGGCCCCGGCGACTACCAGCTCGTCGAAGAGGAGGACGAGCAAGGGCGAACGCGGCTGACGCTCCGGGTCGACCCGAAGATCGCGAACCTCGACGAGGCGAAAGTCATTGAACGGTTGAGGGAACACCTCGCCAGCGGCTCCTGGCAGAAAGAGTTTCAAGTCCGCGTCTGGTACGACGCCGGCACCTTCCGCATCCGCCGCGAGGCGCCGCACGCGAGTGCGCGCGGAAAGATTCTGCCGCTCCATCTATCGCGCTCATCCGGAGGCTGATCCGGCGCTTAAGCGGCGCGGCGGTTCCCCGATAATGCTTGACTCGCGGCGCGTCGTTGCTTAACCTCACCTTCTTCCATGACCGAGACCGCGCCGCTCGCCTGTTTGACACTCCTGCTTGCCTTCATCGTCAACGCTTTCGCAGCTCCTTCGCACGGCCAAGAAAGGAAGCTCGAGCGCTTTTTGCTCTCTAATTCGACGATCACCGAAAGCCGCATGCCTCTGTACATGGCGAAGGATCTTGGGCTTTACGCCAAGTACGGTCTTGACGCGGAAATCGTGCACATCCGCGGCGCGGGAGTGAATATTGCGGCGTTGATGGCGGGAGAGATCGACATGGCCGTGGCATCGGGAAGCTTCGCGATCGTGGCCGCCGCGCGCGGCGCGCCGATCGTGATCATCGCGACCACGGGGCCGATCAAATACGACCTCGTTAGCAGCGCCGTTTCTTCTCCGCGGGAGCTGAAAGGAAAAACCATCGGCCTAGCCGGTTATACGAGCGGCGATTATTTCGTTCTGCTCCGGCTGCTGCCGAAGCTGGGCTTGATCCCGGAGAAGGATGTAGCTCTGCTGCCCGTTGGCTCGACCTCGTCCTACGAGCGCATGAACATGATGGCGGTCGGAAAAGTCGATGCCGTCCTAGCCAACAAATCGAACGTCGAGCGCATTCGCGCGCAGGCCGTGAAGCTCAATATCGTCGCATCGACGACGGACTATGGACTCGACGGCTCCGGCGGCGACTTCTTCGTCACGCGCGAATCGTTGCGCAACAACCGGGTGCGCATCAAAGCGGCGCTCAGGGCATTCAGCGAGGCGATTCGCCTGGGACGCGATAATCCGGAATTTTTCGAGCGCGCGGTTCGCAGCGTGCTGAAAGAGACGAACCCGAAGCTCATCGAGACGCTTTACAGGCAGAGCTATTTTTTCGGAGCCGAGGCCCGCGATGCGCGCCCGCTCGCCGCCGCGCTCGATTCCGATATCAGGGATTTCACGGCGACCGTGCCGGAGCTGCGCGGTCGCAAGGCGTCCGAATTCATCGACATGAGCATGATGGCCGAGCTGGAAAAAGAGGGCTTTTTCCAGTGGCGCAAACGCTGATAAAAGTTTGGGCGAGCGCATCGCTCTAGGTAAGCGAAGGCGAAGATGTGGCGCGAAACCGGTACTTTTAGAATCGGCCGCGAAGTGCCGTACTCCAGCGCGAGGGGAAAGATCCTGCCGCTCCATTTCGTGCGTTCTCGGCCTGATCCGAGGTGAATCGATCACCCCGCACGCGCAGCGTTTTTCTGCTTATCGAACAGGAATTCCTACACTTCACGACCTCTGTTAACGGTTTTTGCCACTGCATTTAATAATTCCTGGCGGAAAATATGGAGTAAGGCTGTACTTCCGAGCCGGTTTTCACCACCGGCTTTTCTCGGCACACATCCTGCACTCATCTCTCTAGCAATTACCACTTTTGGGAGGTGCGAATTATGTCGAGCAAAAAAGTAATCGTGGTTTTAAACGCGCTTTTGCTGGCGCTGTTTGTCGGCTACCGGCCGGTGCCG
>DATFWH010000263.1:0-15271 GCA_035259465.1 Binatia bacterium | reverse complement strand
CGCTCTTTTGGTCGCCGCCACATCGTCTTCAAGGGAGGTGGTGGGATTCTGCACCGAAATGACTTTGTACCCCTTGCCCACCAGCGGACCGATCAACTTGTTCCAGCAAGAACCGTCCGCCCAAAGCCCGTGGACGAAAACGATCGTAGGTTTTGCGTTCTTAGAATCGCCGGTTTGCGCGACCGCGTTCGAGCCCGGGAATAAAACTCCCGCGAGCACTAAAATGCCGGCGGCAACTCCGACACTTCCCGCGAGCAGAGTTTTGGCGATTTTCTTCATCGTATTTCTCCTTTCGGAATAGGTTATCTCCCCGGGCTCGGCCCCGTGGCTCAGCTCGGCATGTCGGTAAATTGCGGCAGGTCGAGCGGCTTGTTCCACTTGAGGCGGCGCCGGATGAACATTTCGAGCTTCGGCGCGATGAGCTCAGGCCGATCGAGACTCCCGAGTTGAACAAAAACCAGACCCGGGAAACTCTCGAGCTTGCTCGTGTATACGCGCGATCCGCAGTTCGGACAAAAATTCCGCTCGAGCCTTTTGCCGGAATTGGCAACGTAGGGAAACGCCTTCGTCGCGCCGCTGATCAGCGTAAAATCACTCTCGGGGACGCCGAAGAAAGTCGCCATTTCGCCGCCGGAGGCTCTCTTGCAGTCCAGGCAATGACAATTAGCGATGAACTCGGGATCCTTGTCGAACTCGAATTTGACCGCGCCACAAGCGCACTGCGCCGTATACTTCTTAGGCATACGCACCTCCTTTTGACATCACTTGCCGACGATGCTGCTCTTGCCTTCTCGAGAAGCTGAGCAGGTCCGCGTTCAGTGGATCGCGGGGCGTGTAAGGTCAGGCCGCGCGGCGCATCCCCGTAAGAGCGTCGAGAAGCGCGTGCGCAGCCGCTCTTGACGAGGGGGGATTCTGTCCCGTGACCAGCAAACCGTCTCGAATAACGTGGACGCCGAAATCGGCGGCCGCCAGGAAGTTCGCGCCCTGCGCCTTCAACGCGTCCTCAACCAGGTACGGAACAACCTGGACCAATTGCACCACCGCTTCCTCGGAATTCGTGAACCCGGTGACCGACCGCCCCTTTACAAACGGCCCGCCGCTCGGCGTCCTCACATTCTTTAGAATCCCCGGCGCGTGGCACACGAGCGCCACAGGCTTCCCCGCAGCGACCATGTCTTCAATGAGAGACGTGGCGTTGCGATCGTTCGTGAGATCCCATAAGGGGCCGTGGCCGCCCGGGAAGAAAACACTGTCATAGTCGGATTGCCTGACGTTCGACAGTTTCATGGTGTCGGCGAGCGCCTGCGTTGCGCCGGCGTCTTTCTCGAAGCGCCGCGTGTCGTCGGTTTGGAACGCCGGCTCGTTGCTCTTGGGATCGAGCGGCGGCCTGCCGCCCTTCGGCGAGGCGAGCGTGATCTCCACGCCGGCTTCCCGGAAGACATAATAGGGGGCCGCAAGCTCCTCGAGCCAAAAGCCCGTCTTTCTGCCCGTGTCGCCCAGCCGATCGTGCGACGTAAGAACCATCAGAATTTTCATGACGTCACCTCCACGCGGATAGCGTTAGCAGAGTTTTTGCCCTAACGAGGGAAATAAACCGCAACCGCTTAAAGTCAAGTAGCTGCGCGTTAATTATTTCTGCCAACTAATCGTAAATCTGTAGACGAGAAAGAAAATCGGAAGTCTTTTTCTTCTGAGTGGACATTTCCCCGCCGCTGCGCTAATCAGGCGCCATGTCGGACGCTTTCAACCCGCCGCGGCGCGCGCTGAATTAGTTATTCGAAAGGAGAAGCGCCATGAATCTGGCCGTGAAAACGCTCTTCGTGCTGGCCGTCGGGCTCGGCTTCTGCGGGAGCGGCGGCGCGGCGGAGGAAATCGCCGCTCTGCCGAAGGGCGGCGTGTGGAGTCTCGCGGGCGCCATGCCCGAGCCGCGTCAGGAGGCCGGCATCGCCGCGCTGGGGGACGCGATTTACATCGTCAGCGGCTACGGCTCCGACCAGGTGCCGAGCGTCCTGGTCCAGGTGTACGACCCGGCGGCGAATAAGTGGAAGCAGGCCGCGCCGATTCCCCAGGCGATGCATCACCACGGCGTGGCCGCGGTCGAAGGCAAAATCTACGTCGTCGGCGGCTTCACCGGCGTCTTCGCCAAGCGCAGCCCGATCGCTTCGGTCTGGCGATACGATCCCGCCGCCGATCGCTGGGAGCAGCGCGCGCCGCTGCCGGCGCCGCGCGGCGCGCTCGCGGTCGCGGCGCTCGACGGAAAAATCTATGCGCTCGGCGGCGAGCGCTTTAGCGCGGCGAAGCCGGACGCGTACGAGCCGGTGTCCGACGCCGCGGTCTACGATCCCAAGACCGACGCGTGGGAGATCCTGCCGCCGCTCCGCTACCGGCGCGATCATCTCTTCGCCGGCGCGATCGGCGGGCGGATTTACGCCGTCGGCGGGCGCGACCGGCCCAACTATGCGCTCAAAAATGTCGAGGCGTACGATCCCGCGGCGCGGGCCTGGAGCGAGCGGGCGCCGATGCCGACCGGCCGCTCCGGCGGCGCCGCAGGCGTGGTAAATAATCGGCTCTACGTCTTCGGCGGCGAAGGCAACGCCGACAACACGTCGCTCGGGACCTTCAACCAGGTCGAATTTTACGATCCGGCGCGCGACGCCTGGACGCAGCTCGCGCCGATGCCGCTCCCCCGCCACGCCATCGGCGCCGCGGTGGTGGGCAAGCGGATTTACCTTCCCGGGGGCAGCATCGTGCAGGGCGGGCGCGCGCCGGGCACGACGCCGATCGTGGATGCGTTCGAGCCGAATTGATAGGAGAAATAATCATGGCGACTCCAGTGAAGATCGTCGCCGTCCTTGCCGCCAAGCCGGGCAGGGCCGGGGAGCTTAGAGCGCTGCTCGACGGCATGGTGGCTGCGAGCCGGGCCGAGCCGGGGAACTTGCAGTACGACCTGTGGCGGGACCATGCGGACGAAGGCCGCTTCGTGCTCATGGAGCTCTACACCGACGAGGCGGCGGTGGCGGCGCACCGCGCGTCGCCGCATTTCAAAAACTACCTTGCGAAAATCAACGACCTCGCGGAGCGCACCGCGATAACGCTGGATCCGCTTGAAGTCGCCTGAGGGCTAGCAGCGCGCGATATTAAGACTACTTCCTAAATGTGCTTTGCTGAGTCGTGCGACGGGAGTTTCGCAGCGGCAGGGTCGGCGCATTTGCGGCAGAGTGCGTTCTCCGGCGGCATGTCGGTCCGCTCAACGTACCCGCTAGTCGGATACTCTGGGCAATCGGGATTAAAATGCCAGAGCAGCGACCCGCTGACATCAAAGCATATCCTGTACCGAATCCTATTATCCACATAGTTAGTCTACAACGGGCAACTAAGTATGTAAGTCGGGAAAACCCGGATTTCGGGGGCGTAAAACCTGACCCGACTCATCCTATTACCGATCGAATAGTAATTCGGTTTTAAATACGCGATCTTAAGCGCCAGGTCTCGTTTCTTGATTTTCGCAGCGCGCCGAAGGTTCCCGGCCTTTATCGCTTCCCCGCCGCCTTGCGCCGAGCGATCGCGGCTTCGCCGCGTGGACTGATCGCCTGCTTGACGACGATGTTGAGCAGCGCGGGACGCCCGGAAGCGAAAGCGCGTTCGAGCGCGGGCGCCAAATCCTCCGCGCGCTCGACGAACTCGCCGTGGCCGCCCAGGCCTTCGACGATTTTCTCGTAGCGAGCCTGAAGCAAGTCGGTCGCGACGGCGCGGCCGTAAAGGCCGAGCTGGATTTGCCGGTCGATGCCCCACGCCGAGTCGTTGCCCAAAAGCGCCACCACGTTCAGCCGGTGGCGCACGGCGGTGTCGAACTCCATCGCGTTAAAACCGAACGCGCCGTCGCCCGTCAGCATGATCACGCGGGAATTCGGATACGCGAGCTGCGCGGCGAGCGCCGTGGGCAGCGAAGAGCCGAGCATCCCCAGAGAGGAATGACAAAACCAGCGCTTCGGCTCGAGCGCCGGCAGATACGACCGGCCGAAGTGGCAGAAGTCTCCGCCGTCGAAAACGAGACAGTCGTCGCGGCGGAGCATGGACTTGAGCGTTTTGTGGACGAACAGCGCGTGCATCGGCGCGTCGGGTCGAGCGAGATCGTCCGCCCGCTCGGCTTGCGCCGCCCGCACCGCGCGCAGCTCCTCGACCCACGGCAGCTCGGTCCACGTGAAGGCGGCGGCTTCTTCGGTCATCTGGCGAAGAATCGCGGTCACGTCGCCGACGATTCCGACGGCGGCCTCTCGATTGCGCCCAATCTCCGCGGCGGAAGGATCGATCTGGATGATCTTTGCGTCGGCGGCGACGTTGGGCGGGCGACAGAAGCCGATGGCGAAATCCTGCTTGCGGCCCAACAGCGCGACCACGTCCGCGTCGCGAACCTTGCCGGCGGCTCGATTGAGCCCGCGCTCGAAAAAACCGAACACGTAAGGATGATCGTCCGGAACCAAGCCGCGCGCCTGCTCTTCGGTTACGACCGGCAGGCGCGTCGTTTCGAGAAAGCGAGCGAGGGTCGCGCCGGAAAGCGTGTAGCCGGCGGCGGCCCCGGCGACGAGCAGCGGCCGCTTTGCTCCGTTGAGCAGCGCGACGGCCCGGCGCGCGAGTGCGCGATCGCCCGGCGCCGATTCGTCGGGCCGGCGTTCGTCGCGCAGCGCCGGGGCGACCTCGTCTTCGTCGACGCTCTGCTCTTGCAGGTCGATCGGGATGGTCAGGTGAACCGGGCCGCGCCGGCCGTCGAAAGCGAGGCGGATGGCGCGCGCGAGGAATTCGGGAATTCTGCGCGCGTCGTCGACCATGAACGAGCCTTTGCAGATCGGCTCGGCCATCCCCACCTGATCGATTTCCTGCTGCGCGCCGCGGCCGAGATCCTTCCGGTCGGCGCAGCCGGCGATCGAGATCACCGGCGCTTCCGTGTGCATGGCGTTGGCGAGGCCGGGAATCGCATTGGCGAAGCCCGGAGTGGTATACATGCAAACCCCCGGCTCTTCTTTGATGCGCGCCCAGGCGTCGGCCATGTGCACCGCCGCCTGCTCGTGGCGCGTGTCGATGATGGAGAAATTTTCATCGGCCATCGCGTCGAGCGCCGGCAGAACGTGATCGCCGGCCAAAGTGAAAATATTTTTCACGCCCGCGCGCTTGAGCGCATTCGAGATCAGCCGGCTTCCCGTAATTCGCGCCACGATGGCATTCTCCTCGGATGATGCGGCGTCCGCCTCGCTTCACGCGCCGAAGAACTCGACGAAGCGTTTCTTGATCTCCTCGGTCCGCCGCTCAAGCTCGTCCGGATCGACCGTGAGAATTTTGAGGTCGGCAAGCTTCGGCTTGTCCGTGGGATACGTTACCTCGGGGTGGGGAACGTAGAGCGCCTCGTCGTCGGCGAGGAACTGCTGCACCGGTTTGGTGAAGATAAAATCGGTGAAGAGCCGGGCGGCCGCCGGATGCGGCGCGGCGCTCGCGATCGCCGAGGCGGTGGTGACGAGCGGCACGCCGTCCTGCGGATAAATAATCCCGAGCGGGTTGCCTTTTTTTCCCTGGGTATAAAGAAAATAGTCCGCGCCGTTGGCGCCGACGATGCGCTCTCCCGCCGCGACCACCTGCGCGGGATCGTGCACGGACTGCGTGAGGTGAGGCTTGTTCTGCGCCAGCTGCTTGAAGTAGTCCCAGCCGTAAAGTTTCACCAGCGCCAGCATATAGCTCGCGATGCTGCCGCTGTAGCCCGGGTGCGCGGTCACGAGCTTTCCCTTCCACTTCGGATCGAGGATGTCTTTCCAGTTCTTGGGCGCGTCCGCGCCCGCGAGCAGCTTGGTGTTGTAGGACATGACGATCAGGAACGCGCGCCAGCCGAAGGCGATTCCGTCCGGATCGCGGAAGCTCTCGGGAAAGCGCTCCGCTCCCGCCGGCGTGTATTTTGCCAGCATGCCTTTTTTCTTGAGCAGCACGTAATGGCCGATGTCGGACGAGTTGAACACGTCGGCGATTTTGAGCCCCGCGCCCGCCTCCTGCATGATGCGCTGCAGAATCCGCTCCGAGCCCGAGCGCTGAACGTCCACCTTGATTCCGGGATAGGCCTGCTGAAAAAGTCCGGCGACTCGCTGGGCGGTCGAAACCGCCAGGCCGGTGTACCAGACGACGCTCCCTTCCCGCCGTGCGTCGGCGAGCCTTGCATCCTGCGCCGGGCACGGCGCGACCGCGAGCAGCACGGTCGCAAGCGCCGCGGCTGTAATCCAGGCGCGCTCAGAATTTTTAGACTGCATTCCGCGATCCTCCTTAAACGCTTCGCGTCTCTGCAAGCGCCTCCCGATTAGCCCATTCCGGCGCCGGCGATATTAAGGAACCCGGACCGTTCACTACTTCAGATACCCGATCTCGCGATAATACCGCTCGGCGCCGGCGTGCAGCGGCACGGGCGGCAGCTGGGTCACGAGCCGGGAGTCGTAGGTGAACGGCACGTGCGTCCAGCGGAAGAGGTCGCGGCGCTCGTCGAGCGATTTTGCGATCGTGTAGGTGAAGTCGGCGGGAAGGTCCTGCTTCGCATAGACCGCGCGGGACGACGTGCCGACGCTCGGGACCGGGGCGTCCACGCCGCGGAACAGCGCGGTCGGAATATTGACGAGCCGGCCGTCCACTTCCTTCGCCATGCTCTCGCGCAGATCCTGCGGCATCGGCAGGAAGCGCATGTCGTATTTCGCGGTGATCAGGTAATAGGGCCGCATTTCCGGCGCGCCGCCGAGATAGAGATTGTTCATGATGACGACGTCGAACGCGTCGGGATCTTCCGGCAGCGTGCCGACGAAGCGCACGTAGGAGCCGCCCCACGATTCCAGCTCCTTCCGGGTGATGCCGTAGTACTTCAGGATCGGCATGTTGCCGCTGCTCTCGGTGGTGATGATGCGCACCGGCAGGCGTTTTTCTCTGATCTGCCTGAGATCGGTGATCCCGGTGGTGGCTTTCACCATCATGACGGCATAGTTGGAGACGTCGACGCGCGCGATCAGCCGAAGCTCTTTATGCCCGCCGTCCTTCGCGTAGTCGTGCGAGCCCTCGTACATCCACCGGACGCTCGACCCCGACGTGATGCCGAATTCGATGGGATGGTTGGGCGGCGGCGGCGAGCCTTCCGGATCGGTCTGCGGCGGCTTCATGGTGCCGACGACATAGCGCGGATTGTTGCCGCGCGAGCAGGTGTAGCAGATCTGCAAGTCGTAGCCCGCCGGCTTGAGCGCCTCTTTCAGCACGTCCGCGATCGCGCCCCACGGGCACAGTTTGCACGCCGCGGCCACGACGGGTTTTTTCGCCGCGAGGCCGAGGTCTTCCGCGATCGACGGAGCGGCGCCCGCGGCGGCAAGCGCCGACAGAAGCGCGGCTCCGAAGGCCAATCTCAGCGCGGCGCGGTTTTGAATACGCATATGAACGCTCCCTTATGCGGGCCTGTGGATGGGAATTCTTAATCACCTTTTTTTGAGCGGAGCCATAGCACCGGCGCGCCGAGGCTGTCAAACGAGAAGGAAAGTAATTCCGGCGCCACAATACTAATTTCCTCATTGGACATTTCACCGGCGCTGCGCTAAGCAAGCGGCGGTGCCCGTCTTCGACGCCGACAAGATCTTTCGCGGCTCGATTGCGAAAGTTTACGACGAGCTGCTCGTGCCGCTGATCTTCGCGCCCTACGCGGCGGACGCCGCCAGGCGGCTCGGCGGTCTTTCGGTAGCGAGCGTATTGGAGATCGCCGCCGGGACCGGCGCGGTGACCCGCGCGCTCGCGTCCGCGCTCCCCGACGAGGCCGCCATCGTCGCCACCGATCTGAACCAGGCGATGCTCGAACAGGCCGCCGCCGCGGGGACGGCGCGCCCGGTCGAGTGGCGCCAAGCCGACGCGATGCAGCTGCCGTTCGGCGACGAGACCTTCGACGCCGTCGTGTGCCAGTTCGGCGTCATGTTCTTTCCCGACAAGCCGAAAGCGTTTTCCGAGGCGCTGAGGGTCCTCAGGAGCGGAGGCGTTTTCCTCTTCAGCGTCTGGGACCGGATCGAGGAGAACGAATTCGCCGACGCCGTGACGGCCGCGCTGGCGGCGCTCTTCCCGGACGACCCGCCGCGCTTTCTGGCGCGCACGCCGCACGGCTATCACGACCGCGCGGCCATCCGGCGCGACCTGGTCGCCGGAGGATTCGCCGCCGCCGCGCAGATAGACACGGTCGCGGCGCGAAGCCGCGCGGCGTCGCCGGACATCCCGGCCGCCGCGTACTGCCAGGGCACGCCGCTAAGAAACGAGATCGAGGCGCGCGATGCCGCGAAGCTGGCCGGCGCGACCGAAGCCGCGACCCGGGCGATCGCGAGGCGCTTCGGGCGCGGCGCCGTCGACGGCAAAATCCAGGCGCACGTCGTCACCGTGAAGAAGTAGCTCGCAAATGAAAAAATGCTGAAGGCCGACCGAATTCTTAAGCAGGCACAGCTAACACAGATTGTCTGAGTTCATTACTGTTGCAGGAGTTACCTGCTTGGTGTCGCCAGTTTAGTCTGTGCGGCTTGCCTTGCTTCGGGGGCTGCACATTCGCGGCAGAGGTCTTGGGACGACGGCACGTCGCTACGCTCGACATAGCCGCTCGTCGGGTACCCGGGGCAAGCGGGATTAAAGTGCCAGAGGGGCGGGGCATTGACATCGACGGGCTTCCGGTAGCGAATTTTGCTGTCCATATAATTAGTCTACCGACGGGACACCAGTGTCGAGATAGGGCCTAACCCCGATTTTTAGGGGCGTAGAACCTGAACTGACTCATTCGATTTTAAATATTCCGCCCGCAGCCGATCAGTCGTTCGTTCACGCTCAGTACACTATTGATTCAATGTCCTTATTCCGCATTCCGCGAGGCAATAAGTTGCGTTCTGTTGTTAACCCGTGTGGGTATTAAACCGGTATTATGCAGTCCGGGTTATTCTAGTAGGCTTTGAAAATCGCTCTCTGAAACCTCTTCTAAGATCCATCGCATTCCGTTCTCTTGTCCGCGAGCCGGGCGCTCCTTTAACAAAAAAAAATCGTAGAAATGGGGAAAATGGCTCTACGCGATCATCCTCTGATGTGCTATCGGGGAATTCCAAATTGGCCGCCGCACTGGCGGCCGCGAGGAGGAGCCGTTGAGCATCTTGATGGCGAGCTTGGAGCCCTTACTCAAGTCGTCGTGGCCAATGAGATACCTCATAAGCAGCCGGCGCAGCTCTTTCTTTTCATGGAGCATGACAGCCGCTCGTACCTGAGCGTCTTGCTTTTCGACGACGCAATATTTTGCCGCCAGGTCGGCGAGCTTATGAAGAGGCACTATGGCCGCACGCTCGAAGAGATCGGCGGCCTCGATATGAGCTGGCTGTTGTAGCCGTGTGGCCTCCCGCGTTGGGTATGGACCCCAGCGATGCGAGGCGCGCTCACGGCTTGTTCTTCGAGTAAGTATTCCCGCTAGTGACAAAGATGGTGCCGGTCGTATACACCCCGCCGCCGGCGTTGCCCGCTTTGTTCCCGGTGATCGTGCTGTTGGTGATAACGAAAGTTCCGGCGCTGGTGAAGCGCGCAGGCGGGAGTCAAGAGGGGTCGTGCGCCGGACGCTCAGGAAAAGCGTTCGGGGCCGAATTTTTTCGACGCCTCCGCCCGCGGAGCTTGCCGGTCCTTCTGAGTGCAGTAAAATAGTCGCGTGACTTGGAGCCTCCCATGCTCCCGGCTGATAAATCCAAGAAGATTCGCAACGCGCGGCCGCTTGAGATAAACTGTCCGCCGTGAAGTCCGCCGCCGCGATTCTGAGCCTCGATAATCCCGTCTTTCGAACCTACCTGATCGCCGCCGCGATCATGATCCTGAAGCTGATGCTCCAGCCGTGGATGACGGTCGCGCGCATGATCAAGGCGGAGGGCGGATTTCTCAATCCCGAGGACATTAAAAAAAGCCCGATGAATCCCAGGCCCGATCCCGCGCAGCTGCAAGTGAACGAGTACGTGGAGCGCTCGCGCCGCATCAACTTGAACGACCTGGAGAGCATTCCCGGTTTTCTCGCGGCGGGCTTTTTGTTCGTGCTGGCCGACCCGCCGGTCCTGATCGCGAATATCTTGATCTGGACCTACGTCGCCTCGCGCATGGCGCATTTCGTCGCGTATCTCACGGCGGAGCCGCACGATATGCGAGCGTTCTTTTGGACCTGGGGCTCGCTTTCGGTGATCGCGATGGCGCTCTACGCGCTGATAAAAGCGCTGTAGCCGGGCACAGGCTATTCCACCAATGCCGGGCCTTGACATGCCCTGCTCTTGGCGCTTGATTCGAAAACAAATCGCGCGCAAGGAGGGGAGCCATGGAGACGAACAAGCGTTTCATCTTTATCTTCGCCGTTGCGATCGGGCTCGCGATCGGCGGCGCCGCGCTCGCGCAGGAGGGCGTCACGCGCACGGTGCTGCTCAAGAAGCAGCTCGAAGCCGACCCGAAGAAAGAGGTCACGGTCTTCATGGCGGAGTTCAAGCCCGGGGCGCGGACCGGCAAGCATTATCACCCCGGCCAGGAGTTCATCTACGTCGTGGAAAGCGAGAGTAGGATCGAGGAAGCCGGCAAAGCGCCGGTGGAGTTGAAGCCGGGCATGGCGATTTACTTCGAGTTCGATCCCGCCAAGCCCACCTACGTTCATGAAGGGATCAATACGAGCAAGACGAAGCCGCTGAAGCTCGTGACGACGCTCATCACCGAAAAAGGCCAGCCGCTCGCGATACCGGTCAAGTAAAGACATGAAACGCCCCGTCGCGGCGGAATCCGCTTCCGGAAAAATCGATGAGAAGATCGAGGCGCTTGGGGACTGGCGCGGGGAGACGCTCGCGCGAGTGCGCAAGATCGTGCACGAGGCGGACCCCGAGATCGTCGAAGAGTGGAAATGGGTGAAGCCGACGAATCCCGGCACTCCCGTCTTCTCCCACGGCGGCATCGTCTGCACGGGCGAGACGTACAAGAGCGTCGTCAAGATGACGTTCGCCAGGGGGGCTGCGCTGAAGGACCCCGCGGGGCTGTTCAACGCGAGCCTCGAGGGGAACGTCAGGCGCGCGATCGACATCCGCGAAGGCGAGGAGGTCGAGGAGGCGGCGTTGAAGGATCTCATCCGCGCCGCGGTCGCGCTCAATCTCGCGGGCAAGAGCAAGCCCAAGCCCCGGCGCACGAAATAATTCATTGAGCCGCATCCTGGCGGTTGCCAGCATCTTGCAACGGCGCCAGGACCGGAGCTAAATTGCGACGGTGAGCTCGCTCACGATCAGTCTGATCGCGTTCCTGTTCATCTTCGGCGGCGCGCTGCTGGGCCTCGCGCTCCATCGCGTGTTGCCCGAGCCTCATCTAAGCGTCGCGTCCAAAGACGTCGTGAAGCTCGGGATGGGGCTCGTCGGGACGACGGCCGCGCTGGTCCTGGGGCTTCTCGTCGCCTCGGCCAAAAGCTCCTACGACGCGCAGAGCGCGGAGGTGACGCAGCTCGCAGCGCAGATCGCCGTGCTCGACCGCGTGCTCGCCCACTACGGCCCCGAGACGAAGGCGGCGCGCGCCTCGCTGCGAGAAGCCGCAGGCCGCGCGATCGATCGGATGTGGTCCCAAGAGGGGCGCGCCGACGCGCGCACGGCGCCGCAGGCGGGCGGCGAAGTCCTCCTCGACAACATTCAAGCGCTGGCGCCGAAGAACGAAAGTCAGCGCTCGCTTCAGGTGCAGGCGCTAGCGATCACGATGGACCTCGGCAAGACGCGCTGGCTCATGTACGCGCAGGAAGGCGCCACCGTCTCCATGCCTTTGCTGGTCGTGCTGGTTCTCTGGCTCATGGTTCTTTTCGCGAGCTTCGGCCTGTTCGCGCCGGTGAACGCAACCGTCGTTTGCAGCCTGCTGCTTTCGGCGCTGTCGGTCTCGGGCGCGATTTTCCTGATCCTGGAGATGTACTCGCCTTATCTCGGATTCATTCAGATCTCCCGCGAGCCGCTCAGCGTGGCGATCGCGAACCTCGGCCGCTGAATCGCCGCCGGAGCTTCTTCACTCCGGCACGCACGCCGTGAGGGTGATCTCGACGAGCAGGTCGGGGGAGTTGAGCGTCACCTCGACGGTGGTGCGCGCCGGCTTGTTCGCGGGAAAGTATTTGCCGTACTCGTCGTTATATTCCGCGAGGTCCTCGCGCCTGGTGAGATACGCCGTGACGGTAAGCACGTTGTCGAGCGACGTGCCGGCGGCGGCGAGAATCGTCTTCACCCGCTCCAGCGCGTAACGCGTCTGCTCGCGCACGCCCTTGCCGACTTCGCCGGAGACCGGGTGGCGGCCGGTCTGCCCGGCGACGAAGACCAGATCGCCGAAGCGGACGGCGGGCGAGAGATTGGGATTGGCCGCGGCGAGCTTTACCTGAATGACTTCTTTTTTTGGCATCGCTCGATGCAATATCGTCGCCCCGTAGTGTTGTCAATGCCGCCGCGGGATTACAATGGCGCGGGTTTAACCCGGGGATACAATCATTCTACGCCTTATGACGAGGTTGGGATGATGCCGCCAGAAGTATCCGCCCATGGAAGCCGCCGCCGTTTGCCGCTCCCTTCCATAAAGCCGTCCTCTTCTCGTGCCTTAGTTCGTCCTTTATACAGATAGGCTAGCGTCGCGCCGTTCATTGAGCGCGGCGGGAGGGGAGAAAACGGATGGCTTCAACACGACGCGAATTCATGATCGGTATGGGCGCCCTGGCGGTCGCCGCGGCGCTGCCCGAAAAGCGCGCCCTCGCGCAGGGCGCGCAGGGTATGAACGCGCGCGACCGGGTGGTGATCTGCAACGAGGATTCCAACACGCTGTCGGTTATCGATCCCAATTCCAACACGGTCGCGACGACGATTAATCTCACCTCGTTCGACGAGGACCCGCGGCCGCCGTTCCGCTTCGTGACCGGCGGCGTCATGCCGGCGCATGCCGCGATGGTGGTCAAACCGCTCTACCACGGCGCGATCAACATCCACGGCGCGGCGCCGTCGCCGGACAACCGGCTGCTCGCCTGCACCGGCCGCGGCAGCAGCAACGTCTATTTGGTCAATCTCGAGACCATGAAAGTGATCGGCAATACCCCGAATCCGCAGGCGGGAAGCGACAGCAACGCCGAGCGCATCACGACCGGCGTGCTCGTCGGGCGCGAACCGCACGAACCGACGTTTTCCCGCAACGGCAAGGAGCTTTGGGTCACCGTCCGCGGCGAAAACCGCATCGCGATTCTCGACCCGGCCGCGATCGTAAAAGGCGCGCGCGGGGTGCGCGCGTATCTCGATTGTATGAACGGCCCGGCGCAGGCGTGGTTTTCCGCCGACGGCGCCCTCGCGTTCGTGATATCGCAGAAAGGATCGCAGCTGGAAGTATTCGAGACACATTTCGGCCCCGACGGTTTCAGCCGCCCGAGGCGCCGCGCGCTGATCGACATCAAGGCGCAGGACGCCTTCGGCTTCACGCCGTTCCAGAAGCTCTCGCCGGATGGGAAAGAGCTCTGGCTATCGCACAAGCTCGCCGACGCCGTCTCGGGCTGGGCGGCCGGGCCCGAGCCCAAACCGCTCGACACCGTGGACCTGGGGAAGCAGGCTCGGCCCAATCACGTCGAATACGTCGAGAACCGCCAGGGAAAGGTCGTCTACGTCTCGCTCGCGCGCGTGGACGACAACGGGCCGGGCGGCGTCGCCGCGAGCCAGATCGCGATCATCGACCGCGGAGTGGCGCCGGGAAGCCGCAAAGTCGTGGGGACCTTTTACAGCCATGCCCGCGAGGCGCACGGGCTTTGGATCAATCCGGAAAACACGCGGCTCTACATCGCGCACGAGCAGGACGAGCTGCCCAATACGCCGAACGCGGGGCAGACCGTCTGCACCGCGTTCGATGTGAGCGATCCGCTGAAGCCCGGCTTCATCGCGCAGATTCCGCTCGGCGAGCTCGCGCTGCCGTCGGGAAAGCTGCGCAACAAAAAGAGCATCAACCTCGTCTATGTCCGTCCCGGCGCGAAAAGCCAGACCGCTTAAGGAGGCGCGCGATGAAGCGATCGATCGAACTCGCCGCGGCTCACGGCGATGACGCGGCGAGCGGGCACGCCGCGTCGGCGCGCGGCGATGCCTTCGCGCGCGCCATGGACGCCGGCATGGAAGCCATGATGAACAACATGCACGCGGCCGGATACACGGGCGACGCCGACGTCGATTTCCTCGCCATGATGATCCCGCACCACGAAGGCGCGGTCGAGATGGCGCGGCTGCTCTTGATCCACGGCAACGATCCCTTGACGCGCCGGCTCGCCGAGGAGATCATCGCAGGGCAGACCGCCGAGATCGCTGCGATGAAAAACCGGCTTGAGATCCTGCGCCGAGGCGCGGACCCGAATCCCGGCGGCTTCCCGGCGCTGAACGGCACGCGCGGCGGGGCGAAATAGTGTTCTCGGTGAGCTCCGGTTTGTAAGAATTAAAAGTCTGACCTCAAGATACTCCCCTCGATCGAGCTGCAATACCGTCGCCTCGTGGATTTGTTAATGCCGCCGCGGGATTACAACGGCGCGGGTTTAATCCGGGGCGACAATATCCTTGCTACGGTCTTATGACGAGGTTGGGATGATGCCGCCAGAAGTATCCGCCCATGGAAGCCGCCGCGAGCAGGTTGCCGACCAGGACGGCCGGCCACGCGAGCGCTTCGAGCACCGTCTCCGCGAGCACGAGCGCCGCGAAAATAAATCCGATCTCGAATACGACAAACAGCAGGAGGATGCCGAACCCGACGTTGACGTTTTTCTCCGCCAGCCCGAGCAGCCGCGAGGCGAATCCGCCGATGATGCAGAAAGCGAGAAAATGGACCCAGGTGTACATCAAGGTCATGTCGAGGGAGACGGGCACGCTCTCCGGTGAGGCCGGCATTGCGCCGCGGTTGAACAGCGCCGTCCCGAGAAGCGAGGGCGTATAAAACGGCCGGCCGTTGATGGCGTCGAGGAGGAGGAACCAGAGGGCGATGGTCGCCGCTCCGATAAATCCTGCGACGATTCCTTCCGAGTAGAGACGCGAGAGGTCGGTGGGTGGGCTGTCCGGCAAAACATCTTCCCTCAGCTTGGTTTGAGGAGTCATGGTATCCTCCTTTTTATTCGACCGATGAAAGTTTTTGCCTGTCGCTGAATTGCTGGAAGTTGCGCACCTCCTCGGAACTCATCCTCACTCCAAGAAAAGGTTAGCTCTTGAATAGCCGTGCGTCAACGTGCGGCGGAAGCGCC
>DATFWH010000262.1:0-2967 GCA_035259465.1 Binatia bacterium | reverse complement strand
CCGCGAAGCCGCCGGTGCTCCACGGCGACAACGGGCTCAGCCAGAAAGCGGAAGGCACGGGTCGCGCGTCGTATTATTATTCATTTACGCGGCTCAACACCGAAGGCGAGCTGGAGATCGCCGGGCGGAAAGAAACCGTCCGCGGCCAGAGCTGGATGGACCACGAGTTCGGCAGCAACCAGCTCGCCGAGGACCAGCTCGGCTGGGACTGGTTCAGCCTTCAGCTCGACGACAACTCCGAGCTCATGCTTTACGTCATGCGGCGGAAAGACGGCTCGATCGATCCTTATTCGAGCGGCACGGTTATCAACACCGACGGCTCAACGCGCCGCCTCGCGCTCGCGGATTTCAAGATCGATGCGCTCGACAAATGGAAAAGCCCGAGAAGCGGGGCGGTTTATCCCATGAAGTGGAAAGTTACAGTCGCCAAGGAGCAGATCGAGCTGGAAGTCGCGCCGTTTTTTCCCGACCAGGAGCTCGACACGAAAAGGAGCACCAAAGTCACGTACTGGGAAGGCAGCGTCTCGGTTCGGGGCGCCGTCAAAGGCCGCCCCGTCGGTGGACTGGGCTACGTCGAGATGACCGGATACGCCGGCAAGCTGAAGGTGTGACCGAATTTTCTTCCTTGATTTGCCCGGGTAAAGCGCCCAAAATCACGCTATGGCGCTTGCGCGCAAAATTTCAGAAACGATCCGCAAATATCGCATGCTCGCGAATGGCGACGGGGTTCTCGCCGCGGTTTCGGGTGGTCCCGATTCCGTCGCGCTGCTGCACGCGCTTTCGGGTGTTAAAGAAGAATTCAACCTGCGACTCGAGGTGGCGCATCTGGAGCACGGCATTCGCGGCGAGGAGTCCCGCGCCGACGCCCGCTTCGTCGCCGCTCTGGCCGACCGTCTGGGTCTGCCGTTTCATCTGAAGGAAATTAAACTCTCGCGGGCCAAGGCCAAGCTCGGTAAAGGCAATCTCGAAGCACTCGCGCGCGAAGAGCGCTACCGGTTTCTCGCCGAGACCGCGAGCGGGCGCGGTCTGAATAAAATCGCGACCGGGCATACGCTTGACGATCAGGCGGAAACGCTCCTTATGCGGATGTTTCGCGGCAGCGGCCGCCGGGGCATGCGCGCGATCGCGCCCGTCGCGCGGCGCGGCGATGCGGTTCTCATCCGCCCTTTGATCGAGACGTCGAGAGAAGACGTCGAAGCGTATCTCGCGGCGGAGCGTCTCGAATATCGCGTCGACCGCAGCAATTTCAATCCGACGTTGCTCCGCAACTGGATGCGTCTCGAATTGATTCCGCGCCTGAAAAAAAATATCGATGCGGCCGTTCCCGCCCGACTTGCCCGCATGGCCGAGATCGTCCGCGATGAAGACGACCTCCTGGATCGCCTCGCGCGCGAGCGACTGTCGGCGACTATGCGGTTGAGCGCTTTGCTTCGCGAGCCGCTGCTCGCCGAGCCCAGAGCGCTTCAGCGGCGTATCGTAAGACTTTGGCTCGAAAACGGCCTCGGCAGTCTCCGGCGCATCGGCTTCGATCATGTCGAAGCGGTTCTTGAGCTTGCGTGCGATGGGCCGCCGAACGGCCGTGTCGCGCTGCCGGGGGCGTGCGAAGTGGTGCGATGCTATGAGGCGTTGACGATCGAGAAAAGACGTGTGCGTCAGCCGTCGGTTGCTTACAGCTATCGCTTTCAGGCGGGATCCGAGCTGATTGTAGCGGAAGCCGCTATGAAATTATCTTCTTCCGTTGTAGCCCGGGATGACGTAATTACAAAAAACGCGCTCGAGGCGTTTTTCGACGCCGACAAGCTGCCGCGAACCATGACGGTGCGGAATTTTCGGCCGGGAGACCGTCTTCGGCCGTTGGGAATGACCGGCCAAAAGAAGCTGAAGGAGCTGTTTATCGATCAAAAAGTCTCCCTCGAGGCGCGCGCGATGATGCCGCTACTCGTCGCGGGAGACGAAATCGCGTGGATTCCCGGCTGCGCGCGGAGCCGGGTCGCTCTGGTTACGGCTGGAACGCAGTCCGTCTTGTGGGTGTCGGCCGTGCCTCTCCGTTAGGTGCGGCTTAGGTCAATTTTCCTTGAAATACCGGCCGGGTATGCCCACGCGAACGTTGAACTGATTAAACGCGTGTGTTACCCTTGTTAGGGTTCTCCTTTAAAGGGGGTTTGGTTTGAATCAGATGTCGAAAAATCTGGCCTTGTGGCTGGTGCTGGTGCTGATTTTTCTGTTCCTGTTCAACATCTTCAGCAAGCAGCACGGACGCGAGCCCGAGATCATCTTCAGCGAGTTCACCGCCGCGGTCGACCGCGGGGAGATCCAGGAAGTCACGATCCAAGGCCATAACATTCAGGGAAAATACCGCAACGGCGAGCGTTTCCGCACTTTTGCGCCGAACGATCCGGATCTCGTCAAATCGCTCCGCGAGAAAAATATAAAAATCGCCGCCAAACCGGAGGACGAGTCTCCCTGGTATATGGTGCTTTTCGTCAACTGGTTTCCCATGCTCCTCCTTATCGGCGTGTGGATCTTCTTCATGCGCCAGATGCAAGTCGGCGGCGGCAAAGCGATGTCGTTCGGCAAGAGCCGCGCAAAACTTCTAACCGAAAACCAGCACCGCGTGACGTTCAACGACGTCGCCGGAGTCGAAGAGGCGAAAGAAGATCTCCAGGAAATTATCGCTTTTCTTAAAGACCCGAAGAAATTCACCAAACTCGGCGGCCGCATCCCGAAGGGCTGCATTCTCGTGGGCCCGCCGGGAACCGGCAAAACGCTGCTGGCGCGCGCGATCGCCGGCGAGGCGGGCGTGCCGTTCTTCAGTATCAGCGGCTCGGATTTCGTCGAAATGTTCGTCGGCGTCGGCGCCTCGCGCGTGCGCGATCTGTTCGTTCAGGGCAAGAAGAACGCGCCCTGCATCATCTTCATCGACGAGATCGACGCCGTCGGCCGCCACCGGGGAGCCGGTCTCGGCGG
>DATFWH010000261.1:0-2268 GCA_035259465.1 Binatia bacterium | reverse complement strand
GACCCCACGCGAGTCCGGCGCGGTCATCGGCGGCGTCGGCGGAGCCGCCGCAGGAGGCTTAGTCGGCGCGGCGGTCGGCCATCCGGCGGCCGGCGCGCTGATCGGCGGCGGCCTGGGCCTCGGCGCAGGCGCGCTGATCGGCGACCAGATGCAGGCACAGGAATACCGCAATTATCAGCAGGACCAAGAAATTCGCCGCCAGCAGTATGAGATGGACCGCTTGCGGCGCGATAGGGGGGAATACTGATGCTTCCACATGATGAGCATACCGGCGCCTACGAAAGGACGACCGGCACAATCTATGACCGGCCGGTGGACAGGTTCCGCCGGAGTCTCGGCAACGTCTTTACCGATCGCGTGCTCTGGGCGGTCGCGGGCGTAGTCGTGTTGTTCTTCCTGTTTCTTATCTCCGGGGGGCTCTACACGATAACGCCGCCGAACGGCCCGGTTGACACGGCCTATGTGATGAATCGGATAACCGGTAAAGTCTGGATGGTGAAGACTTATACAAAGCAGGTGGGCCAGGTGCGCGTCCTCGCGGCGCGGGTGGCGGAGGTGGAGAAGACGAAGGACCTCGCTGAGGACACGGCGAACGCATCGATCGCGATGAACGACCAGGGCGACCGTACTACTACAGATCGGTTCGACCGGGACGCATCGCGACCGGCTCGTAGGAGGTAAATCTCCCGAATCCGGCGGTCGCCGATGAACGATAATGGCCCATAGCGCGCGCACGCCGCTCTCCGGAGCGGCGGGCCGCGCCTTCAACAATAACGAACGAATTTGGAGTCACGATAATGAAATCCGCAGTTCGCATCTTTTCAGTTTTGACAATACTCGTTTTCTTCGCCGCCGGCGCTCATGCCGGGCCGCCGATGGATCAAACGCGCCAGACCGTCGATAAGGTATTCGCGATCATTAGCGACCCGGGCCTTAAGTCCCCCGCCAAGCAGCAGGAGCGGCGCGACAAGCTGCGGCAGGTCATCTTCCCGCGGTTCGATTTTCCGGAAATGGCCAAACGGTCGCTCGGCCCGCATTGGGGTCGCATCTCGCCGCAGCAACAGCAGGAGTTCGTCAGGGTCTTCACCGGCCTGCTCGAGAACGCTTACGCCGAGCAGATCGAAGCCTCCGAGGGCGAAAAGGTCCGGTACACGCGCGAGCAGATCGACGGCGACAACGCCGAGGTGTTCACCAAGGCCATCTCGCCGAAGGGCGAGGAGGTTGCGATCACTTACAGGCTGCACAAGGTCGGCGGCGACTGGAAAGCCTACGACGTCGTCGTGGAGAACATCAGCCTCGTCAACAACTATCGGTCGCAATTCAACCGGGTCTTGGCGAACGCGCCGTTCGACGAGCTCATGCGCAGGCTCCAGCAAAAGAACCCGGACCTGAAAGCTCCGGTGGGCAAGGGATAAGCGCATGCTGACGATCCGCGGTTTATTTTTCGCGGGCATATTCGCCTTCGCTCTCGGCTTGGCGTCGGGCGCGGCCGCGCAAGAAGGCGGAAAGACTCTGAGCGACAAGGAAATCCAAAGCTTCGCGCGGGCGTACGTCGATTTTCACAAGATCAAGGGCGACTACGAAGGCCGCATGAAGCGTACCAACGACGCCGGCGAGAAGGAGCGGCTGAGGCGCGAGGGCGACGCGAAAGTCGAGGCGGCCCTCAAAAAGCAGGGCTTTACGACGGATTCGTACGCGAAAACGTTCGCGGCCGTAAATAATAACGAGCAGCTGCGGAAAAAAACTTTGAAATACGTCGAAGAGGAACGAAAGAAGCCCCAGGGGGCAGCCGTCCGATGAAACAAAGAAAGGCGGTGCAGCCATGAGAAAAATCACAATTAGCATCTTCTTCGCGTTGGCGGCGTTTCCGGCGCTCGTCTACGCCGAGGCAGAAATGCGCGGAACGGTGCTCAGGCTCGACAAGGCCGAAAAGCAGCTCGTGCTGCAGACCGAAAAGGGCGAAGAGACACTGTTCGTCGTCGGCAGCAGCAAAGGCCTCGCGCACGCGAAGGAAGGATCGAGGGTAGCCGTCAAGTACAGCGAGAAGGACGGCCAGCCCAAAGTCGTGGAAGTCAAGCCGCAGGAAAGCGGCACCGTGCAGATTCTCGGACATTAGTTTAAGCAACTTTTCGGCAGCTCACATTCAAAACGCCGGCGCGGCAAGCGCCGGCGATGACACGATTCGCTCGGATTCGGTGATGAAAGAAGCGGGCGCGCCGGCGCGCAAAATTGTCGTCGTATCGAACCGTCTTCCTTTCACGATCGAAC
>DATFWH010000260.1:0-14746 GCA_035259465.1 Binatia bacterium | reverse complement strand
TCGATCTTGATCCTTTTCGCCTCGGCGAGCGGACCGAGCTCGGTGACGGCACGGTCGATGACCGAGGCGAGACTGGCCGGCTGGAGGTTGTAGGCCATCATTCCCGCCTCCATTTTGGAGAGGTCCAACAGGGAATTGACGAGGCTGATCAGCCGCTGGCTCTCCTCGGCGAGGATCGTCAAGAGTCGCCTCTGCTTGTCGGTCACGGAGCCGCCGACGCCTTCCAGCAGGAGCCCGATGCCTTCCTTGATCGAGGTCAGGGGCGTCCTCAACTCGTGCGACATCATCGAAAAGAAGTCCGACTTCACGTTGTCAAGGTCTTTCAGGCGGTCGCACATGAGATTGAAAGCTCGCGCGAGCTCGGCGATCTCCGGCGGCGAGGTAAGGTCGACCTTGCCGTCGAACTCGCCGCGCGCGATCAGGCTCGTCCGCTCTTTAAGAATCGAAAGCGGCTTGGTGACGCTGCGCGTAATTACGAGCGATATCGCGACAACCAGGATGAGGGCCGCGGCGGCGATGAGGACGGCGACGCGGTGCGCGTCGTCGCCGGCGGCGGCCAGGCCGGTCAGCTTCCCCTCGCTGCGCTGCTGCCCCCGCACTTTGAGCTTTTCGAGATCGCCGATGATGCCGTCAACCGCGTTCTCCTTCTCGTCGCGGTATCTCTTTTCGGAATACGTCTGCCGCGACTGGACGAGTTCCATCTCTTCGGCGACGAGCTGGCCGTATCGTTGATGCTGCGTGCGGATCGCGTCGAGCAGCGCCTTTCCTCGGACATCGGCGATTCCGCCGGCGTCGTCGAGCAGGCGCACGAAATCCTTCTGAAACAACAGAAATTGTTCGTAGAGCGCGTGATCCTTGATGATAAAAAATTTCTTTTCGTAACGGACTTCCGACAGCATGGTCTCGGCCAGCTTATCGCCCAGATCGAGAATCCGTCGGTCGCGCTCGAGCACCGAGCGCGTGATGTCCTGAATGCGGCGGAGCTGATAGACGGCGTACACGCCGACTGCCGTCATGAGAAGGAAGATGGCGAGATAGCCGACCACCAGCCGAGAGAACAGCGTGAGTTTCATGGTCGCGCTCTGAAAGGGCCGCGTCCTAGAGCGGCTCCGGTAGCTCCTCCTTTTCCCCGGCGGCGAGCAGCTTCTGGCCGAATTGCTCGAGCCGCTTCTCGGAACTCTGAAAGCACGCCTGCGCGTGTCCTAAATGCCTTCCCACCAGATTGAAATCCTCGCGAAACTTTTCCAAGTCGCTTTCGAGACGCGTGAGATATTGTCCGATCTCCTTCGCCCGCGCCTCGATTTTCAGGCCTTTAAGTCCGAGCACGATCGCCTGCAGATAGGCGTAGAAACTGTTCGGCGAAACCGGAATCACGCGTTTCGCCATCGCATAGGCGCTGAGCGTCTTATCGCTCGCCACGCCGTCTTCTTTGATGATCGTCTCGTAATAAACGTTCTCGGCCGGAATATACATAAGCGCGAAGTCGTAGGTGCCTTCGTCGGGGAGGATGTATTTCGCCGCGATCGCGTCGATGTGCTTCTTGACGTCGTTGGCGAACATCTTCTTGGCCTTAGCCTTCTCCTCGTCCGAGCCCCCGTCGAGCATGCGCTTGAAATTCTCCAGCGGGAATTTCGAGTCGACGGGAACGAGCGAGCCCCCGAGCTTAATGGCGGCATCGACGCGCTCGCCGCTCCGGAACGCATACTGCGTGTAGTAGTGATCCGGCGGAAGAATCTGTCCCAACAGGTCGCCGAGAAAGAATTCGCCGAGACCGCCGCGGAGCTTCGGCGCGCGCAAGATCTCCTGCAGCGAGGCGATGTCCTTGCCGACGTCGTAGATTTTACGGTTCGCCTCCTCCAGAGTGCCGAGCGTCTTTTGCACGCTGCCGACGACGCGCGCGGCGTTGTCGAGCCGATCGCCCAAGTTCTGCTGCGTCTTCTGCATGACCTCGGAATTTTCCTTAAGCCGCTCGTTGACGTTCCCGAGCAGTTGGCCGAGCTGCTGGTTGATCATGTTCGTGTTGCCGTCCAGCACCTGCGTCACCTGACCGCGCAGCTGGTCGATCTGCTGCTGGATGAGGAGAAAAGAGGGATCCTGCTTTTTCTCTTCGATGAGCGCACGCAGCCGCCGCATCCAGAGCCAGCCGAGCGCGGCGAATCCACAAAGGACGACGATAATGATCGGAAGCGGATTCAGCGATTCCACGGTCTACGCTCTGCTAGACAAGACGCAGGGCGTATTCCAGGATCTCGCTCAACTTGCGGATTTGGGTTGCCCGCATCGATTTCTCCTCGGGCGGAGATGAAAAATACTGATCGAGGCTGGTTTTGAGATTCCATTCGAGGAGTCCGACGCATTCCTCCATGCTCACGCTGTCGCGCCGGTGCCTCGCCTGCTGAATCCCCTTTAGATGAATTACCTGCCCCATGTTAATAAATCAGCCTAGCTTACGGACCTTGGAGCGTCTTTGTCAAGTAATAAAAGTGATTTTTACGCGCGCGGCTGCTGCTGCGTGACGCAGTGGATCGCGCCGAGACCGATGACGACCGAACCGCAGGGAATCGCGACGACTTTTCTGGCGTAAAAGAGCTCACCCAGGAGGCCGAGCGCGCGCCGATCATTCGGGTGATCGTACGTCGGAACGAGAACCGTTTCATTGGCGATGTAAAAATTCGCGTAGCTCGCCGGCAGCCGCGCTCCGCGGTACGCGACTTTTCCTGGCATCGGCAGCTTCACGACCTCCATTCCGGCGCCGCTCTGATCTTTCGCGCCCTTGAGGCGCTCGAAGTTTTCCTGGAGCGGACGGTAATTCTCATCGCGCGGATCGTCTTCGACCGCGCAGACGATTGTCTCGGCGTCGACGAACCGGGCGATGTCGTCGATATGCCCGTCGGTGTCGTCACCGACGATGCCGTCGCCGAGCCATAGAACGAATTCGACGCCCAGCGAGCTTTTCAGCCGGCTCTCGATGTCGCCGCGGCTCAAATGCGGATTGCGGTTGGGGTTGAGCAGGCACTGTTCCGTCGTTAGACAGATGCCGGCGCCGTTCACTTCGATCGATCCGCCCTCGAGCACGACGTCGTGTGCGAAGACCGGGACTTTCAGGCGGCGCGCAATCGCTTTCGCCACGCCGTCGTCCTCGACGTAAGATTCGTATTTGTTCCCCCAGCCGTTGAATATCCAGTCGTTGAAAGCAAGCGGCGCCGCGCCCCCGCGCGTCACAAAGGTCGGGCCGTAGTCGCGCATCCATACGTCGACGGTAGGAATCTCGATGAACTCGACGTTCTCCATGCGGGCGCCGGCGCGCACGATGCGCTCCGCCGCCTCGCTTTTCTCCGCCGCGTCCTCGATCAGCAGCCTGACCTTCTCTCCGCCGGCGAGCGCGCGGATCATCTGCGCCCAGATGTCCTTCACATCGTCCAACTGTTCCGGCCACGTATCGCGATTGTGCGGCCAGGAAAGCCAGGTCGCCTCGTGCGGCGCCCATTCCGCGGGCATGCGATAGCCGAGGTCTTTCGGAGTTGCTTTTGAGTCTGTCATTAAGTCATAGCCGTCGAACGGCCGCGGGAAAGTTTTTGCGCTGCCGCTGCTTACCCGCGGTCACCGAGAAAGCGCGAGGTGAGGCCGACGTACGCGTCGATCCGGCGATCGCGGAGAAACGGCCAGCTCTGGCGCGCCTCGGCGATCTTATCGAGATCGCAGCGGGCGAGCAAAATTTCTTCACGCTCCTGCCCCGCCTGAGCGATGATCTCGCCCGACGGCGCGGCGGCGAACGATGTGCCCCAAAATTTGAGCTTCCCCTCGCGGCCGACCCGGTTGGCGACCGCGACGTAAACGCCGTTCGCGACCGCATGGCCGCGCTGTACGAGCTGCCACGCGGCGCGCTGCGCCCGGGCGACGGCGGGCGGCTCGGTCGGGAGCCAGCCGATTGCCGTCGGATAAAAAAGAATTTCCGCGCCCGCCAGCGCCGTTAGCCGCGCCGCCTCCGGAAACCACTGATCCCAGCAGATGAGCACGCCGACTTTCCCGGCCTCCGTCGAAAAGCTCAGGAAGCCCAGGTCTCCGGGTGTAAAATAAAATTTTTCGTAAAACCCGGGATCGTCGGGAATGTGCATTTTGCGGTAGCGGCCGACGATTGCGCCGTCGCGGTCGAGCACGACGGCGGTATTATGATAAATGCCGGCGGAGCGTTCCTCGAACAGCGAAGAGACGATGACGATGCGGTTTTTTTTCGCGATACGCCCGAGCGCGTCCGTCGAGGGCCCGGGAATCGGCTCGGCGAGTTTGAAGTTCTCGGCGTCCTCCACTTGGGGGAAGTACCGCGAGCGGAAAAGCTCCTGCAGACAGACGATCTCCGCGCCCTTTTTCGCCGCCGCCGCGATCCGCTGCGTGGCTTTTTCGAGATTGACGCGCGGCTCCTCGGCCGCGCTCATCTGCACGAGGCCCACGGTGACCTCTCTGGCGTTTTTTTTGCGCGGCACTCTAGGCCTTAGGCTCCGCCGGATCGGTAAGGCTTATTTCAGATGCTGGGCGAAGAACGATTTGAATTTTTCCCACGCGTCTTTCGCCGCGTCGGGGTTATAGCTCTGGCGCTCGTCGCAGAAAAAGCCGTGCGTCGCGTCGGGGTAGAGCTTCATCATGAATGTCTTGTGATTGTCCGTCAGCGCTTTATTCATCTGCGCGACATGATCGGCGGGAATCAGAGGATCTTTGCCGCCGAAAAAAAGATAGATCGGCGCATTGATCTCGCCGGTGCGCGAGAGCGGGCTTGGGTTGCCCAACGGGACGCCGCCGGGATAAAAGGCGACCGCCGCCTTCACGTCCTTGTTGTGATGGGCCGCGGCGAGATAGGTGAAGCGTCCGCCCATGCAGAAGCCGGTGACGCCGATCGATCCCGCCTTGACGTAGTTTTGCGCCTTCAAATGAGCGATGACGGCGCCGACGTCGCTCATGATCTTATCGTCCTGCAATCGGTTCATGATGCCGACCGCCTTTTGCAGCTCCGAATACGGCACGAGCCGCTCCGGCTCGCGGTGATAAAGATCGGGCGCGATGGCGACGTAGCCTTCGCGCGCGATGCGCTCAGTCACGTTCTTGATATGGTGGTTGAGGCCGAACGCCTCCATAAGGACGATGACCGCCGGATGCGCCCCGCCTTCCTTCGGCCGCGCCTCGAAAGTTTCCATCTTCCCGTCGGGCGTATTGAGCTGGAGTGTGGAAGTCGTGACGTCCATGCGCGCCTCCTGTCGCAGTGAAATACAGGATGAAAATTCGCTCTTTGTCTATCAGATTTTTTTTTCAGGGTCCAGCGTTTGGCGCCCGCAAACGCTATCTGAACGCGATCACGACTACGCCCGTGAACATGACCAAGGCCCCGAGCGCGACTCTAAAAGTGACTGTTTCGACGTGCCGCAAAAAGACCGCGCTGAAAAGCACCGCGAAGAGCGGCGTCGTGTTGAGAAGCGGTACCATCGCCGAGACCTCGCCCATATTGAGCGCTTCGTAGTTCAGCACCTGCGCCGCTGTCGAAACCATCGCGGCCACTGCGAAAAACGGCAAGCCGCGCCGGGTCGGCGCGATGAGCCGCGCTTTCCCGCTTCCGGCGAGATAGGCGGCGAAGAGCACAAGCGACAAAGACGTGCTAATGGCCGTGCCGGCGTATGGATCGGGCAGGAGCAGCAGGCCGGTCTTGCGAAGATTTTGCGAGACGGCGCCGCAAAGCGCTGCGCCGAGCGGCAGAAGATAGTCCGTGAACGTCGCGCGCGCCTCGCCTTCGCTCTGCCAGAGCACCAGCCAGACGCTGGCCACGATCAGCGCCGCGCCTGCGTAAACATTGACGCTCGGGCGCTCGTGCAGAAAAAGGATCGCGATGGTCACCGACAGCAGCGGCTCCACGCCCCGGAGCGGTCCGGCCCGCGCGACGCCGATGCGGGTGATGCCGCTGTAATAGAGAATGCGGGCGAGCAGTGGCTGGAGACAGCCGCTCAGGAGAAAATAAATGGTCGCGCGCGATGCGAGGCGCTCAAAAGGGAAATACGTCGAGAGAACGAGCCACATCGCCCCCGCCGAAAACGCATAACTGAGGAACGCCGCTCCGATAACGTTGGACGTGCGCGCGCCGAGGCTCACCAAAACGGCGTCCGCCGCCCAGAGCATCGAGGAGAGGATGGCGATGAATTCCGGCCGCATGAAATGGACGAACACTAGCCCAGCGCACTCGGCGTGACAAGCGAGCGTCGTCTAGACATCGCCGGTACCTTGGCTTATATCTGCCGCATGGCGCCGCGAAAAAAGAGTTTCCCAAAGTCGCTGCCGGCGCTTGCGCGCGCGCAGCGCGTCACCGAATGGGCATCGACGCTGGGCTTCGATTGGCCCGAGTCCGGGCCGGTTTGGAAAAAAGTCGAAGAGGAAATGGACGAGCTCAAAAAAGCCGCTTCTTCCGGCGATCGCCGCCGCGTGAGCGAGGAAATGGGCGATCTTCTTCTTTCGCTCGTCAACCTCTCGCGTTTCCTCGAAGTCGAGGCGGAAGACAGCCTCGGCGATGCGGTCGAGCGCTTTCTCCGCCGCTTTGCCCACGTGGAAGCGCGCATCGAAGGCCAGGGCAGAAAATTGCGCGACGCGAGCCTGGAGGAGATGGATCGCTTCTGGGAAGAGGCAAAGCGCATGGAGCGCGAATAGTCATGACCGACGCCCCGCTCCGCATCGTCTTCCTCGACGCCGCGACCTTCGGCGACGTTCCGCTCGATGCTTTTACCGCGCGATGGAATTGCACGATCCATGCGCAAACGGCATCCGCCGACATATTGCGCCGGATCGACGGCTTCCCCATCGTCGTCACGAACAAGGTCCCGCTCGACCGGGCGGCCCTCAGCGCGCCCGCAGCGGGAAGCTTGAAATTCATCGCCGAGGCGGCGACCGGGACGGACAACATCGACCTCGCCGCGGCGCGCGAGGGCGGCGTCGCGGTCGCGAACGTTCCCGGCTATGCGGCGCAGTCGGTTGCTCAATTCACGATCGCTCTCGTCCTGGAGCTGGCGACGCGCGCCGGCGGCTACATCGACGTCGTCCGCTGCGGCCACTGGGAAGAGAGCCCGATTTACACCCGGCTCGATTTCCGGACGGTAGAATTAGCCGGTAAAAAACTCGGCATCGTGGGCTACGGCAACATCGGCCGCCGCGTCGCCGCGATGGCGCGGGCGCTGGGCATGGAAGTACTGGTAGCGAGGAGACCGGGAACAACCGAGACTGAAGCAGGGCGTCTGCCCCTCGATAAATTGCTGGCGGAAGTCGATTTTCTCTCTCTGCATACGCCGTTGACGCCGGCGACGAAAAACCTCATCGACGCCGCTGCTCTGGCGCGCATGAAACCCGGAGCTTTTCTGGTGAATACGGCGCGGGGCGCGCTTGTCGACGAGGGCGCGCTGATCGACGCGCTAAGACAAAAGAAGCTTGGCGGGGCGGCGCTGGACGTGATTTCGCGCGAGCCGCCTCCGGCGGATCATCCGATCATTCAGGCTGCCAAGGAGCTCGACAACCTGCTCGTGACGCCGCACTGCGCCTGGTCGGCACGCGAGGCGCGGGAACGCCTAATCGGCGAGGTGGCGAAAAACATCCTAGCCTTCCTCGCGGGCACAGAAAGAAATCGCGTGGCTTGACGCGTCAAGCGATCGAGCGGCGTCGGCTGCCTGTAAACAGGCGATAAAGCAACAGCAGGACGATCGCGCCGACTACTGCCATGACGAAACCGACCGGGTCGTTTTCATTGTAGAGACCGACCGTTCTGCCGATAAAGCCGCCGAGCAGTGCGCCGACGATCCCGATCACAATCGTGACGATGAAACCGCCCGGGTCGCGCCCCGGCGTCAGGAACTTCGCCACGATGCCGACGATCAAGCCGAATACGATCCAACCTAAAATGCCCATGAGAGGCCCCCCTTCCGCGTATAGACGCGTATTCTAGAATAGACCTCGAGCACCCAACTGAAATATCAGCAAAACACCGAATTCGGTGCGGAACTTACCGGATGGCCGTAACTGGCCGACGTGGCGGGATTGCGGCTCGAATCAAAAAGGGATGTCGTCGTCGAACGGCGCTTGGCCGCCGCCGGCCGCGGCCGTCTCGCCGTGGGCGTCCGTATCGGCCTCGGGCGCGACGCGCCCGCCGCCTCCGCCGCCGAGAAATCGCACCCGCTGGGCGATGATCTCGGTTACGTAACGCTTCTGGCCGTTTTTATCATCGTACGAGCGCGTGCGAATGCTGCCTTCGATGTACGCCTGCCGCCCTTTGGCGAGATACTGGCCGCAGGTCTCGCCCTGTTTGCCCCAGACGATGATGTTATGCCACTCGGTTCTTTCCTGCCGGTTGCCCTCGGCGTCGTTCCAGACCTCGCTGGTCGCGATCGGAAAGCGCGCCACGGCGCGGCCGTTCGCGGTGTAGCGCACCTCGGGGTCTTTGCCGAGATTGCCGATTAAGATGACTTTGTTGACCGACATGGTTCTCTCCTATCGTGTCGCAACGAAACTATCGCCCGGCGATTTTTTAGTCAATGAAAAAATCTAACCTTTGCGGTCCGGCCCGGCGCGCTCGATGATAATCCGGAGCAGCACGCGCCGCTGCGCCTCCATGGTTTTCCGGTATTCGCTCCAATCGCGATGCTCGCCCTTGACGCGGCGGTGCCAATCGACGAGCGGCTCCATCGCCTCCGGGAGCGAGAGGATCTCGGCGCGGCCGTCGATCTGCACCCAGCCCAAGCCGTGAAATGCGTCGGTAAAGACGCACAGCGACGCGCGCTGATCGCGCCTTAGATTGAGAATCTTGTACGCGGTCTCGCGGCTCGTGATGATCACCCGCCCGGCGGCGTCCACGCCGGGCGACACCGGCGACATCTGGACGGCGCCGCTCCGGCGCCGGGTGGCGAGGACGCCGCGATGATGCTCGGAGAGAAATTTCAGCGCCTCGGCGATGTCCATTACTTGTGTCCCCGCAGCTCAGCTGCGGTAAACGGGCCGGCGCCGAGGATCTGGTGCACTTCCCATTCGATGACATCGAAGGCGGTAAACCCGGCCTTCGTATAGGGATCGCCGGAGGCAATCCGCTCCGCCTCCTCGCGCGACGCCGCGCGAATCACGTAAATGCCGAGCTTGCGGTCGGCGCTGGGCCCGGAGAAAAGGATGCGACCGCTTTGATGCTGCTCCTTCATCCAGACGAAATGCTGGTCGAGAGTCACGGTCCACTCCTCGCGCGGCCGCACCGGCCTGCGCAGGATGAGATACCACATGGTAACCTCCGTCGGTTGGCTTGAATTCGATTCTATGCGAAGCGGCCATGCGCGGCAAGCAACATCCCGCGCTGGAAACCGTCGCCATTAAGAGCGATAATTGAAGCTTACCGGCCGTCCCACGGACTGAGAAACGCTATGAGGAAATTGCTTATCGTCGCCGGCGCTGCGGTAGCCGTGATGCTCGCCGTCACCCTTCTTGCGCTCGCGAATCTCAACAGCCTGATCAACCGCAACAAGGACTACCTGCTGGCTCGCGCGCAGGAATCGATGGGACGGACGATGACCGTGGGCGAGATCGGCCTCACGCTATGGGGCGGCATCGGCGTGCGCTTGAAGCAATTCACGCTTTCCGACGATCCCGCTTTTTCGAACGAGCCGTTCGTCCGCGCGGCCGATCTGCAGGTCAATATGAAGCTCCTGCCGCTGCTGCTCAAGAGAGAGCTGGAGATTCGGAACATGGTCCTCCACCGCCCGGTGATCAACGTCCTCCGGGATAAAAGCGGCCAATTCAACTTCGCCACCATCGGGGGCGAGAAAGAGAAAAAAGAAAAAGCGGAGAAAGAAAAGAAAGAGCGCGCCGGCGAGCGCGGGGCGCCGCCGCTTGCCGTTTCCCTTGTCGACGTCGACGACGGCGAGATTCACTACAAAGACGCGGCCGAGGGAGTCGATTTTCACGCGACGCAGCTCGACTTCAAGGTGAAAGACATCAACTTCGAGCGCCCGATCGACGTCGATCTGAAAGCCGCCGTACTCGGCGCGGCAAAGCAGAATTTCCGCCTGAAAGGTCGCGTCGGACCGCTCGGCCCGAAAGCCGACTTCAGCGATCTGCCGGTGGACGGCGATGTCGAGCTCGACACCATTGCGCTCGAAAATCTCGAGAAGACGCTGCCCGGCGTGAGCAAAAAATTGCCGAAGGACGTGGCGCTCGCCGGCAGCGTCGGCGTGAAAAGCCGGGTCACCGGACATTTCGGCAAGAATGTGTTGCCGGACGTTAGCGGCACGCTGAACCTGGCCGGCATCAGCGCGCGCGTGCCGGCGCTCGCAGAGCCCGTGAAAGACATCAACGCGAAAATCAGCTTCACCGGCAAGACCGCCGATCTGCCGGAAACGATGTTCAAGATCGGAAAATCGCAGGTTCGGCTTTCTGCCAAAGCAGCGGGCTTCGCGCCCCTGAATTTGAGCTACCGCGTATCCTCGCCCGAACTCAACCTCGCCGACGTCAAAGGCCCGGCGAAGGACAGAAAAAAGCCCGAGGTCCTCAAAGATCTCAAGGGCGAAGGAACGCTGCTGGTGCAGCACGGCGCGATCACTTCGCGCGGCAACTTCACCTCATCGGGAGGCACGATCGCCGACGGCGATTTTAAAAACCTCCAGACCTCCGTCGCGTTCGCGGACCGAGTCGCAACGATCGAGAGCTTCTCGACCGACGCCTTCAGCGGCAGCGTGAAAGCGAAGGGACGCTACGACATGCGCGAGGCGACGCCGCGCTTCGCGGCGACGGCGAATATCAAAGCGATGGACGTCGCCGCCCTTTCCAACGCAATTTCCCCCAGCGCGCCCAAGAATCTCCGCGGTTTCCTCGATATGGATCTCGACGTCACCGGCGCGGGCAAGGACTGGGACGCGATCCAGAATGCTCTCAAGGGTCAGGCGAAGATGGAGGTTAAAAACGGCGCGCTCCTCGACGTCAACCTGGCCGAGAGCGTCTTTTCGAACGTGCCGGGCGGCGTCACAATCGTGCCGAACGACATCCGCAAAAAATACCCCGATGTCTTCAGCGCCAAGGACACCGAGTTCAAGCAGATGCAGGGCACCGCCGTCATCGCCGACGGACGCGCGCGCACCGACGACCTCATCGTCTCCGCCGCCGAGTTCGAGACCCAGGGCAAAGGATGGGTGGCGTTCGACCGCAAGGTCGACTTCCGCGCGCTCCTCACGTTCTCGCAGCCGCTCTCGCAGGATATCGTCAACAAGGCGAAACAGTCCAAAGGCTTTCTCAATGATCAGGGGCAGCTCGAGATGCCCTTCACGCTTTCCGGTAAGCTTCCCGGCGCCAAGCCGAAACCCGACATGAATTATGTCGCGCGCGCGATGCAGAAAAGTTTCTTCGGCCAGTCGTTCGATAATCCAGGCGGAAAGAAATCGAAAAAATCCTCCGATGCTTCCGGCACCGACGAGAGCGCGCCCGCCGACAGCGGCGGCAAGAAGAAAAAGAACACCAAGGACGAGGTTATTCGCGGCCTTCAGAACTTCTTCGGAAATAAGTGACCCTAACGTTACGCGCTAGCGCGTAAACCCTCCGCCTCCTGTCGCGTCTAAGCTGGCAGGGAGGCGATATGAACAAAACGAAAAAATGGATTTTGGGCGGATTGCTAGCAGCTTCGCTGCTTGCGGCGGGACAGCCGGCGTTCGCCGATTTCGATTACGGCTGGCGCAGCGGCGAGTTACGACGCGACTACGGCTACCGCGACTATTCGTACACCGAGATGCTGAAGCGCAGGCTGTTCCGCAATGAAATGGAACTCAGACGCGATTTGAGAAACGGCGCGGGCCCGGCGGAGATCGCGTTCGACAGGCGCCAGATCGCGCGCGACCGGCGTCTGCTGGCCGAAGCTTACGATCGCGGCGGCTGGCACGGCTGGTCGAGCCGCTACGACTGGTAAATAACGCGCGAGCGGAATTCACGTGGCCGCGGCGCCGGATCATCCCGGCGCGGCGGCACTGATTTCCTGGACGCGCTGCTCGCCGCCGATCTGAAAGCGGCGTATCGCGGGAAAAGCCGCGGCGACGAGCGCGAGCAGAGCGAGCGTCGCGACGCCGCCGCTCAGCGCCGACATCGGCGCGCCGAACCACGCGGCGACGACACCGGATTCGAACTGTCCTAGCGGCGGTCCGGTGTTGGTAAAGATGCTGTTGATCGATGCCATCCGGCCGCGCAGATCGTCGGGCGTCGCGAGTTGATTGATGGTGCCGCGCAGGATCGCGCTGATCGTGTCGCCGGCGCCGGCGGCGGCGAGCAAAAATACCGATAGCCAGAACACGCGTGATTCGGCGAAAAGGACGGTGCAGACACCGTACGCCGTTACACCGGCAAAAATCCATAGCCCGGCGCGCTTCACGCCGCCGATTAAACTGAATCCGACGGCGGACAAGAGCGACCCCACAGCGCTCGCGGCGTACAGAAGCCCCAGGCCGCGCGGCCCGACGACGAGGATGTCCCGCGCGTAGACGGGCAAAAGCGCTTTCGCCGAGCCGAAAAACATCGCGCCGAAATCCATCAGCATCAGCGGGAAGATGACGCCGTGGCCGACAACGAAGGCCAGCCCTTCGCGCAGGGAGTGAAACGAAACCGAGCGCCAGCCTCTCCCCTCCTGCAGCGGCGTGCGGATCGACGCGAGCGTCACCACCATGTAAAGCCACGATAGCGCGTCGACCGCATAGCAGGCCTGCGGGCCGAACGCGGCGAGGACGACGCCTGCGAGCGACGGCCCCGCGATGACGGCGACGTAGCGCTGCGAGCTATTGAGCGCTAGCGCCCGCGCCAGCGTCTCGCGCGGCACGAGGTTCGGCACGATCGCCTGCCGCGACGGATTGTCGAGCGAGTTGAAGAAGGCGAGCAAAATCGTCGCGGCGTAGAGCATTCCCGGCGATGCCCTGCCGCCATGCGTCAACAGCGCGAGCGATGCCGATACGCAAAACAGGCTCGCCTGCGTGCACATCATGAGCTTGCGCCGGTTGACGGCGTCGGCGAGCAGTCCGCCGACGAGCAGCAGCGCGATCTGCGGCAGTCCGCGCGCGAGGCCGAGCAGTCCGATCTGGAGCGGGGAGTTGGTGAGCTCGTAGATCTGCCACGCCATCGCGACCTGCGTGAACTGCGAGCCCATCGTCGAGAGCAGCGACCCGGTCCAGAAGACACGGAAGTCGCGATGCCGGAAGGGCGCGAGCGGCCCGTCGGCTTCGGTTAAAGTTTTTCCCGTTTTTCGCGTGGCCACGTGAAAATGCTAATTCTCTTCCACTGCGGCGATTAGATCCGCCAAGAAACGCCGAGAGGGGAATTCCAGCAGCAGCAGTATTCCGCTCGCGATCGATAAAATGTATTGGCCGATGAAATAATGACTCGTCAGCACGAGCGCGAAGCCGTAGATCGCGACCGCTTCCGCAAGCGCGAACGCGACGACTTTTCCCGTGACATAGGAAGAGACCATAAGCGCCGCGCGTTCTTCGCTCTCGCCTTTATGGTCCTGGAGCGCCTGGAGCACCTTGTAACGCTTCACGCCCCCGAGAATCGCCTCCTTATTGAGAAAGCGCCGTTTCCACCAGACGAGCGTCACAATATCGACGAACGTGAGGAACCAGAGAAATAGTTTTGCAGTTTGCGCAAAGGCATAGCTGATTGCGAGCTGCTTGTCGGCGAGAAAGATCTGCGCGACGGCGATATAGATCAGGATACCGCACGCGAAAATCACCCATAACGCGAGCAGCACGCTGTGCTGCGCCTCGAGCGCCTGGCGAAAGTCGCGCCGGATCATCCACCGTTTGTAGCAGAAGAGCAGCGGTTTTTACCAGCAGCCGGACAGCGGCGATGTATTTTCTCGGCGTTATCGTGTATGTGGAGGAGGTCTTCCGCGCTCCTCCATGCCGACCGCCAAGCCCGACTCGATTTGGAGCCAGACCTTCGCGCTGCTCTGCCTGACGCAGTTGCTGGGCTACGCGCACAACGCGCTTCTTACGCCGACGCTTCCGCTTTATATCACGCAGCTCGGCGGCTCGCCGCTTACGGTCGGTTTTGTGCTCGCCGCCTTCGCCGTGACGAGCGTGCTGCTGCGTCCGATCATCGGCCACGTTGCCGATCGGCGCAACGAGGCGGGCGTGCTCGCTTTCGGCTGCGCGGTCCTGGGATGCAGTCTATTCTTCTTTTTGATTCCATCCGTCGCGGCGGCGCTGCCGGCGAACGCGATCCGCGGCATCGGCTGGGCCGCGCTCAATACCGGAGGCTATGCGCTGCTCGCGATGATCGCGCCTGCGCTGCGCCGCGCCGAGGCGTCGGGATATTACAGCGGCGTGCAGGGCGGCGCGAATATTCTATTTCCCGCCCTCGGGCTCTGGCTCATGGAGGCGCCGTCAGGCTTTCACGCCGTGATGCTTTTCTCCGGGGCGTTCGCCGGCGCGGGAGCGCTCGCGAGTCTTTTGCTGCGCGGCGGGAAATCTTCCAAAGCTGCGCATAGGCTCGAAGAACGCGCGGCGCAGCTGAACCCGTTTACGCTCGAGCGCGAAGTCTTTCTGCCGTCGGCGCTGTTGTTCTGCCTGAATCTCACCTATCCTGCGACGACCGCCTTTCTCGTCCTTTACGCCCGCACGATCGGCGTTGAAAACGTCGCGTGGTATTTCGTCGCGAGCGGCGCGACGAGCCTGCTCGCGCGACCCCTGCTCGGCCGCCTCGGCGACCGCATCGGCGGCGGCCCGTC
>DATFWH010000259.1:0-3102 GCA_035259465.1 Binatia bacterium | reverse complement strand
GCGCGATCGCCGCATCGGTTTTGCCGAGCTTGAAGAGCGCGTTGGCCAGACGGTAGTGCGCCTCGGCGTGCTTCGGGCGGAGCAGGAGAAATTTTTCGTATTCCGTGGCCGCGTCTTGGAACCGGCCGAGCTCGAAATTGGCGTTGCCGATTTCGTACAGCATCGGCGAGTAGTCCGCGTTGCCTTCGATCGCCTGCCGGTATTCCGCGATCGCTTCGGCGAATCGTTTTTGCTTCATGAATAACTTGCCTCTGGCGTAATGCCCCGTCGGCAGCTTCGGATTGATCGCGAGCGCCCGGTCGATCGCCTGCGCGGCTTCGTCGGGCCGATTTTGCAGCAATAACGTCTGGCCAAGGTTCGCGTAGCCCATGGCGAAATCCGGCTGAATGCCGACCGCCTTGCGATATGCGGTCTCGGCATCGTCGAGCAGGCCCCGCTCGGCCAGGATGTTTCCCAGGTTGTTGTAGGCGCGCCAGTAGGACGGGTCTGCCTGGATCGCTTGCATGTAGGCATCCATCGCGTCGTCGAATTGTTCTTTTCCCGCGAGGTAGAACCCCAGATTATAATGCGCGGGGGCGTAATCCCGGGAATAGCGCGACGCCAGCCGGTACTCTTCGAGCGCTTCGTCCGTCCGGCCCAGGCCGGCGAGCACATAGGCATAATTGTAATGGAACATGCCCGCCCTGGGACTGAGACGAATCGCTTCGCGGTAATGCTCGATGGCTCTCTCGACCTCGCCGCGCTTCGACAAAATGTTGGCGAAGTCGTTGTGCGCGACGCTCGTGCGGGGCTCGACGGAGAGAATGTAGGTCCACAGCGTCTCGCTGTCGCGCCAGACGCCCACCTGCTGGCGCGTCACTACGATCAAAGCCACAGCCATCGCCGCGGCGGCTGCGACGACGATCGGCGCGCCGGCACGCCGGCGCCAGAGATGCGCCGCGGCCCCGCCGGCCAAAAGCGCGAAGCCGAGGCACGGCAGATAGCTGTAGCGCGCCGCGACGAGCTGCGGACCGCTCTGGGCGATGCCGGAAACCGGCAGCACCATCGCGAGATAGGCGACCCATGCGGCGAGCGCCGCCGGCCAGGCTTTTCTGTACCATATCAAAACGCCCGTGAGCGCGGCGGTCGCTGCCGCGCAGGCGAAATAAATCCAGTGCGTCGGATTGAAATCGACCGGAATTTCGTACAGCGGCGAAAGTTTCGTCGGCAGCAGCGTTTTCCAGACATAAAAAACAAAGCCATAAAAAGCCGTCGCCGCCCGCGGCGCGATCCCGTACTGATAGAACATCACCATCGCGCGCGTGTCGTGCTGCGCGTGGACCGCCGCGGCGGCGGCGGCCGCGGCAAAGACCAGGAACGGCAGCTTCTCCAGCCACACGTTCCATACCTCGCGCCCGAGCCACCGCTCGCGGTCACCGCCGAGCCTGCGCAGCGGATACACGTCCAGGATCAACAGCACGACCGGCAGCGTCATGCCGACGGACTTCGAGAGAAGCGACAGCGCATAGACGATCAGCGCGCACAGAAGCCATTTGCGGCGGCGCGCGGCGGAAGGCGCCGCGACGGCCGCCAGGTACGCGTGCAGCGTCAAGAAAAAAAACAGGCCCGACAGCACGTCGCGTCGTTCGGTCACCCACGCGACCGACTCGACGCGCAGAGGATGAATCGAGAACAGCATCGCCGCGAGGGCCGCGCCGACGATGGTCGCGCGCTCCTCCTCTCGCGGGAGCACGTAGGACAGCAGCCTAAGCGCGAGGAAGTAGAACAGAACCGTATTCGCCGTATGCAGGACAAGATTGGTGAGATGGTAGCCGAACGGGTTCATGCCCCATATAACGTAATCGAGCCCCAGCGTCACCCAGGTAAGCGGCTGGTAATGACCCATGAGGAACGTGGTGAACATCCAGCGGAGATTTCCCCAACCGAGGCCCCGGAAATGGGGGTTTTTAAGGTAGAGCGTGTCGTCGTCGTAATCGACGAAGCCGTTGTGGAGGGACGGATAAAAAGCCGCGACGCAGAGGAGAATCAGACCGGCTATCGTTGCAGCGTGCGCCTGCGCGACAAAGGAAAAGCGCGCGAGTCCAATCCTTGACTTCGCTTTAGCTCTCGGATTAAAGATGCTCACCTGATCAGACGGGCGGGACCTTCGCTGATGGCTTATAACAGCTTGCAGGAATTCGTTCAAGTTTTAGAGCGCGAAGGCGAGCTCAAACGGATTGCCCATCCGGTCAAGCCCGAGCTCGAAATCGCGGAGATCGCCGACCGGGTGATGAAGCGCGGCGGCCCCGCCCTGCTGTTCGAGAACGTCGTCGACAAGACCATCCCGGTGCTCATCAACGCCTTCGGCTCACAGCGCCGCATGGCGCTTGCCCTGGGGGTCAAGGACGTCGCCGAGATCGCGCGCGACATCGAACACCTCACGCGCTTGAAGCCGCCCGCTTCGTGGCGCGAGAGGTTTCAGCTTCTGCCCGAACTCCTGCGCGTCGCGGGCGTCGCGCCCAAGCACGCGCGCGACGGCGAGTGCCAGGAAGTGGTCGAGCGCGATCCGGACTTGACGGCGCTTCCCGCGCTCACGTGTTGGCCGGGCGACGCCGGGCCCTTCGTCACTCTGCCGCTGGTCTTTTCGCGCGATCCCGTCGAAGGCAGGCGCAACGTCGGTCTCTACCGCATGCAGGTTTTCGACCGGCGCACCACCGGCATGCACTGGCATCCGCACAAGGTGGGCGCGCGCCATTTCAACCGTCAGAAAGAAGGCGGCGGCCGCATGGAGCTCGCCGCCTGCATCGGCGGCGACCCCGCGCTCACGTACGCGGCGACGGCGCCGCTGCCCGACCAGATCGACGAATTGCTCTTCGCCGGCTTCTTGCGCAAGAAGCCCGTCGACCTCGTCAAGGCCGTCACCGTCGACGTGGAGGTGCCGGCCGGCTCCGACATCGTGATCGAAGGATACATCGACCCCGCCGAGCCGCTTCGGCGCGAAGGGCCGTTCGGCGATCATACCGGCTTTTATTCGCTGGCCGACGACTATCCCGCGTTCCACGTCACGTGCGTCACGCGAAAAAAGAATCCGATCTATCTCACGACCATCGTCGGCCGCCCGCC
>DATFWH010000258.1:0-8830 GCA_035259465.1 Binatia bacterium | reverse complement strand
CTTCGACGTCGTCAGGGAGGCGCGCGAAGCCCGCCGGCGCATCGGCTATCTGCCGGAGAACCCGCCGCTCTATCACGACATGACCGTGAGCTCATATCTCAAGTTCGTCGGCCGCATCAAAGGCGTCGCAAAGAGCGAGCTCGACGACGCGCTCGGGCGCGTGCTGGAAAAATGCTTCCTCACCGACGTCGCCGCGCGCATCGTGAGCCGCCTCTCGAAAGGCTACCGCCAGCGCGTCGGCCTCGCGGGCGCGCTGATCCACAACCCGCCGGTGCTGATCTTGGACGAGCCGACGATCGGCCTCGACCCCAAGCAGATCATCGAGATCCGCGGCCTCATCAAGGAGCTCGCCGGCGACCGCACCGTCATCCTGTCGACGCACATCCTCCCCGAGGTGTCGCAGATCTGCAACAAGGTCGTCATCATCAACGAAGGGACGGTCGTGGTCGAGAAGGACCTGAAAGAGCTCGCGCAGGGCGCGAGCCTGGAGGAAGTCTTCCTCCGCTACATATCGAAGGAGAGCGCGGCGGCGGTGTGAGCTTTCTATTCGTTTTCGAATATTCCCATAATGCCATACGCTGATATCGACTCCATGGTTGAACGCAACTTGAAACCTGAACAGCGGACCGGGCACGGCACGCCGCGCCCCTACTCGAAACTCGAAACCCCAAACCCGAAACTATTTAATTAATGCGCAACGTCCTCGCCATCGCCGGCAAAGAGATTCGCTCGCTGTTCGTCTCGCCGATCGCCTACGTCGTGCTGACCGGCTTTCTGCTGCTCGGCGGCTGGTTCTTCTTCAACATGCTGTTCCGCTTCAGCTACCTGCTCACCTTATACACCGGCATCCAGAACGCCGAGGCGGTCCAGGCTCTGAACTTGAACGAATACGTCATCGCGCCGCTGCTCAACGACTTCACGATCGTGCTCGTGATCATGATCCCGCTGATCACGATGCGCGCCTTCGCCGAGGAGAAGCGTTCGGGCACCTACGAGCTGCTGCTCACCTCCCCGCTCACGGTCGCCGAGATCGTCATCGGCAAGCTCCTCGGCCTTCTCGCGTTCGTCGCGATCATGCTCGGGCTCACCGGCATCTACCCGCTGATCCTGGTCTTCTACGGCAACCCCGAGCTCGGCCCGATCGCCGCCGGCTACCTGGGGCTTTTCCTCATGGCGTCGGTCTTCGTCTCGATCGGCCTGTTCGCCTCGGCGCTCACCGACAACCAGATCATCGCCGCGGTCATCTGCTTCGTCGTGCTGCTGCTCCTCTATATTCTCTCGTGGCCGGCCGAGACCGCCGGCGGCGGCATCGCCGGCCTGCTCAAGTACCTCTCGGTCGTCGACCACTTCAACGAGATGGTCAAGGGCGTGATCGACACGCGCGACCTCGTCTACTTCCTGTCGCTCCTGATCTTGAGCCTCTTCCTCACGCACCGCGCGGTCGAGGCCTCGCGCCAAGCGCAATGAGCAAGCTGCTGCAAATCTCCGGCATCATCGGCCTCGTGCTGGTCGCGTTCGGCCTGATCGCGCTCGCCGTCACCGAGAATCCGTTCGATCCCTACGTGCTCGCGCACCTGGTCCTCGGCGCCGCCTGCCTCGTCGCCTATCTCGTCACGCAGGGAAAGAATTTCCTCGCCTCGTTCGGCAGGCGCTCGACCAAATACGGCGTCAACGCCGCGGTCTACACGCTCGTCTTCATCGGCGTGCTCGTGGTCTTGAACATTTTCAGCACCAAGTACAACTACCGCTGGGACCTGACCGAATCGCAGGTCTTTAGCCTCTCGCCGCAGACGCTGAAGATTCTCTCCGGCCTCAAGCAGGACCTCGTCGTCACCGGCTTCTTCGAGAAGGGCGAGAACCCGCGCGCGGCCGACCTGGTCAAGAGCTATTCCTACCAGTCGCCCAAGGTGAAGTTCACCGCGGTCGACCCCGACCGCCACCCCGAGCTGGTGAAGCAGTACAAGGTCCAGCAGCTCAACACTTTGCACATCGCCTACGGCAACGAGTCGACCAACATCACCGACCCGAGCGAGGAGAGCGTCACCAACGCGATCATCAAGCTCACCAAGGCGACGAAGAAAAACGTCCTGTTCCTCACCGGCCACGGCGAGCCCCGGCTCGACGACAAGGAGAACGCGAACGGCTACGCCGCCGCCAAGGCCGCGCTCGAGAACGAGAACTACCAGGTGAAGGACATCCTCCTCTCGACGCAGCCCAAGGTGCCCGACGACACCTCGCTCCTCATCATCGCCGCGCCGGAGAAGCCGCTCGACCAGCACGAGAACGAGGCGATCGACGCCTACTTGAAAAACGGCGGGCGCATCCTGGTCATGATGCCGACGGCGCCGAGCGACGGCGGGCTCAAGGCGCTGCTCAAGAGCTGGTCCATCGAGGTCGGCGACGACATCGTCGTCGACCAGCAGATCCGCCTCTTCCAGGGGCCGACGCTCGGCGTCGAGCCGATCGCCGACACCTACAACCCCGCGCAGCCGATCACGCGCGACTTCAAGGAGCGCACGATCTTCCCGCTCGTGCGCTCGGTCGAGCCGGTCAAGGGCGGCAGCGCCGACGCGGTCCCGCTCGTCCAGACGAGCGACACGAGCTGGGCCGAGAAGGACGTCGCCGGCGTCTTCAAGCAGGGACGCGCCTCGCTCGGCCCCGACGACAAGAAGGGGCCGATCTCGATCGCGGTCGCGGCGACGGCGAACTTAAAGAAATTGGGCGTCGAGAAGCCCGGCGACGTCAAGCTCGTCGCGGTCGGCACCGCCGCCTTCGCCAACAACCGCTACATCAACATCTTCTTCAACCGCGACTTCTTCCTGAACGCGGCGAACTGGCTCGTCGGCCAGGAGGAGATGATCTCGATCCGCTCGCGCTCGGTCCGCTCCTCGCGCGTGCAGCTGACCGACCGCGAGAGCGCGGCGATCTTCTACTTCTCGTTCCTGGTGCCCGAGCTGCTCCTCCTCGCCGGCCTCGCCGTCTGGTGGCGGCGGAGATGACCCCGTGCGCCGCAACACGATCCTCCTAGCGCTGCTCCTGGCCGCGCTCGCCGGCTACTGGTGGTTCTACGAGCGCGGCAGAAATCCCGAAGGGTCCAAGGAGAAGCTCTTTACCTTCAAGGCCGAGGACGCGGCCGGCGTCGCGCTCGATTATCAGGGCCGCGCGATCGTGCTCCAGAAAGACCCGCAGACGAACAAATGGAGATTGGCCGCGCCGCTCCAGGCGCCGGCCGACGACGCCGCGGTGGGCGGGCTGCTCGCGACGCTGTCGTCCATCGATATCAAGCGCACGCTTGAGAAGCTGCCGTCCGAGACCGTGCTCAAAAACTACGGCCTCGAGCCGCCGATGGTGACGGTGTCGGTGACGCTGAAGAGCGGGCTCACGCTTCCCGGCCTCACCGTCGGGACCAAGACGGCGCTCGGCGACTCCACCTACGCGCAGCGCGCCAAGGACCCGGCGGTCTATCTCGTCGACGGCTCGCTCGGCGACGCGCTCGCGCGCGAGCCCGAGGAGCTGCGCGACAGGAGCGTGCTCCAGCTGCCGCAGGAGCCGATCGCGCGCCTCGAGATCAATGCCGGCGGCAAGCCGCTCGTGCTCACCAGGGACGAGAAAGATCGGTGGAAGATCGAGTCGCCGATCGCGGCGCCGGCGAACAGCGACGCGGTGAACCAATATATCTTCACGCTCGCGCGCCTCCAGGCGCGGAGCTTCATCGACAACCCGCCCGACGCGCGCAAGTACGGCATGGACAAGCCCGCGGTCAAAGTGACGCTCGGCGGCGCGGGCGGCAAGACGCTCGCGGCGGTCGAGGCGGGCCGGAGCGGCAACGCCTGGTTCGCGCGCCGCGAAGGCGACACGACGATCTTCGCCATCGATGAGAACTCCTACAAGTCGCTCGTCAAGCAGCCCGAGGACTTCAAGGCCGAAGAGAAGAAGCCCGAAGAAAAAAAGGCGGAAGAGAAGAAGGAAGAAAAGACGCCCACGAAGAAATAACCGCGCCGCGCCCTGTTCACAGCGCCGCGGTCGCGCGGCATCCGGGATATCCCGAGCAGCCCCAGAATTGCGAGCCGGCGTTCTTGCCCTTGCGCGCCGTGCGCAGCACCATCGGCTTGCCGCACGCCGGACACGCTGGCGATCGTGGCGGTCTTTCATCCGACCGATCAGTCGGATCCGTCCGATCAGTCCGATCTTCTTTCCGCTTCTCCAGCCGCGCCGCCGCGAGCCGCTCGCTGTAGCCGCCGCCTTCGATGAAGTCGCGCTCCAGGCTCCGCAGCTGCCGGTCGAGAAGATAGTTCGCCTGGTGGATCAGGCAGATCAGAGCGTTCGCGATAACCGCTGGGTCGCCGCTGTCGAGCCATCTTGAATAATCAGACCGATCGGTCCGATCCGTCCGCTCCATCCGATTCTTCCCGGCTCCCACCGCCCTGACCGCTTTCGCCTCGGCGTCGTCCTTGTCCCACATGCGGAGCTTGCGCTGGCGGAGAAAATCCTCGTAGTCGAGCAGCAGCTCGTCCAGGCTCGCACGCGCGATGCTAACGAGCCGGAGCTCGCTCTGGCTCGACGCGGCGGAGGCGCGACTGCCCTCGGCGATATTTTGCCGGCCGCTCCGCGCCGCCTGCACCATCTGGTCGCGCGTGCGAGAGCGGCCGTCGACGAAGCGCGCGCAGAAATCCACCGTCGCGTCGTAGACGATCTCGGTCACTTGAAACGAGCGTAGCCGGCGGTAGCCGCCGTGCGCGCGCAGGGTGGAGGGCTTGGACTTCATCGAAGACCGGGGAAAGCTCCGCGTCGTTTAAGTCTTTCGCCGCGTAAATGCAAGGTGTGGCGTCAGGGTGTCCTTCTCGAATGTGAAGCGAGATTTTCCAGTGAAATGCCCAGCCAGTTCGCCGCGATGCCGACGAGCAAAATCAAAAGGACAGTGGAGATGAGCCCCCACAGCAAACCCTGCCACCTTGCTACGCACAGAGGGCACCCTTTTCGATGAAAGATGAACCTGCCGCACCCGTAGCAAAAGAACATAATCAGTCTCGCGTTTAGGCCCTTCGCCGCGTAAACGCAAGGTGTGCTATCATCCTACGCGATGAGCGCTCCCCGCACGCGCGCGACAATCGCCGCCCTCCTATTTTTCGCCGCGGCGGTCTGCGGCTGCTCGGTAAGGATGTCCCTCTTCGGCGGCGGCGGGGAGAGCTACGATTTCTCCGGCACCGTCATCAGCATGAAGGACGACTTCCCGATCGCGGGCGTCAAAGTCACCGCCGCGTGCGACAACCCCAAGCTTGACGCGGGCGAGACCACGACCAACGCGAACGGTTATTTCCGCCTGGAGCACACGTTCGCCGGCGACATCGCCAAGTGCGACGTCGCTTTCGAGCATCCGAACTACCGGAGCCGAGCGCTCAGGGTCGACGCGCGAGCGGTGGAGAAGAAGGATTCCAAGAGAATCTGGCAGGTCAACGTCCGGCTCGAGCCGGATTAGATAGGCGTGAGGCGAAAGGCGTGAGGCGCGAGTCGTGGAATTTCAGGAAGAATTCAAGCGCAAGCGACGCAGCTTCCGGCTGCTGATCCTGGCGCTCGCCGTCCTGCTCTTCGTCCGCTATTTCACCAATCCGGTCGAAGAATCCCTGGCCGGCGCCGGCGACGTCATCTTCATCGGCGGCCTTCTGATGATCGCCTTCTATTCCCTCCAGGTCTTTCGCTGCCCGCGCTGCCGCGCCTCGCTGCCCCAGACCTTCGCGCTGCCGGGGCGGAAAGAACGCCAATGCCCGGCGTGCGGGGAGAGGCTGACCGAGTGATCCGTTAGCGGCATTTCCGTTTCCCACCCCCTCACTCCTCACTATTCAACCGGCACCGCCCAGACGACTCCGGCGGCATCCGCATTGCGGATCTCGAAATAGCTCATCAATTGACCGTCGACGTAACCGGCCTGCTCGCAGACTTCGACGACCGATAGCGGAAACCAAAGCTCAACCTCGACGCCGCCGCGGATGATGCGATAGGCCGCGCCCGACTCCATGACGAGATAAATCTCGTCGCGCTCGTAGAGGACATCTTCCCAGCACTCCGCGCCCGCCAGGTCGGCCGCGAGCAGGCCCAACGCGACCGCGAAAGAAAATTCTCTCCAGAGGGCTTTCATACGATAAAGCTCCACGCCCCGGGAGTTCCTGATCCGCGATTAGATGATGGCGCTAATAGTTTATCCTATCGGAGTTTGGTCGAATAGGCAGGCCAAGAGTCTGCGCAGCAAAATCTTTCTTGACTCCCTCTCCCCTTGGGTCCACGCTTGCAGGCGAGAGGGCGAGACGATGAAGTTTCCCTATCCTGTGGTGCGGATCGCGAACGCGATCACGATGGCGGCGCTGATCGCCGGGATTCCCCGGCCGCCCTATAACCGCGGCAACGCGCTGATCGTCGAGACGCGCGGCCGGCGCTCGGGCAAGCGGCGGCGGCTGCCGGTCGGCTATCTCGACGACGGCGGGCGGATCATCGTGGTGGTGGAGGACGGGACGCGCGCGCAGTGGGTGCAGAACGCGCTCGCGGACGGCGGGCGCCTGAGAATTTTCCTGCGCGGCTGGTGGCATCCGGCGCGGCTTCAGGTGCTCGACGTCCAGCCCGAGGCTTACCTCGAGAAGATGAACCGCGTGCACGCGATGTTCGTGCGCCACGAATCGAGCACGCCGGGCGTCATCGAGCTGCTGCCGGAGTGACGCGGCGGCGCAAAGCTCGCGCCAAACCCTACTCCGCCCTTCCTCCTCTCTTAAGCGATACTTCCATCTTTCGAGAATTCTCGAAACGTCGAAATGTCAGCGGAGGCAATTGCGGCCGGGTCTTTCGATCCAATACCAAGGCCTGGATTCCCGCTGTTCGCGGGAATGACGCGGAGACCCAGGCCCTGACGACAGAGTAGAGACCAGGAAATAAGATGCGCGGCGATCTCGGTACGAACGCCCTAGCGGCTAATCCACGTAAATCCCCGAACCGACGACGACGTTCTCGCCGGTCGGGAGCTTGGCTTTTTTGACGTAGCTCAGTTTCTTCGATTCCTTCTGCGCGCCGGGCTTGGGCCAGTAGTATTCGACCCAGCCCGAGCCCTTGGACTTCGCGACCTGGATGAGCTCGCGGACGAGCTTCTTGCCTTTCGCGTCCTGAAAGTCGATGAGGTTCTTGCCCTCGGTCTCCGGCGTCGGCGGGAGAACGAGCACCACGCCGTCGTAGCGGTCGATGAAGATGTAGGTGTCGCCGTTGTTCCACTTCTTGTCTTTACGGAGCTCGGGGAAGGCGTCCTTGCCTTTCTGCTCGACGAGCTTGACCGCGTCGTTCACGAGCGCGACGATCTTTTTTCCCTCCGGCGAATTCTGCGCCTTCGAAGCCGCGGAATCAGCGGCGCCGGCCGCGCGGGCGGCGAAGGTGAAGGCAACGGCGACGAACAGGACGATGAAATTTCTCGGCGTCATAAATCCTCCGATCGATCGAACGATGGCGCGTGTTTATCATTACACCCGCGCGCGCGCAAACGGGGGGCCGGGAGGAGGCCTTCGATGACCCCGGCGGCCTCCGGCCTTGCAAAAAATGACCCCCTTGACATCCCTCCCCCTTTGCGTTTAAGCCCGACGAGGATTCGGGAGCGTCTAAACCGGCCGAAAGGAGGATTCAAAAATGAATAGAGTGTTTTTCGCGGTAGTGGGAATGTTGTTTTTCTCGGCGGTGCTGGGGGTTCCGCCCGGGCGCTCCGCCGACGTGCCGTCGTCGGTCTCCCAAGCGGTGGACAAGGCGAAGTCGGAGGTGATGAAGACCGACGACAAGGATAAAGATAAAAAGGATCTCGTCGACATCAACAGCGCCTCGGAGAAAGAGCTCGGCGAGCTCAAGGGGGTCGACAAGGATCAGGTGAAGAAGATCATCAAGAACCGCCCCTACGCCCGCAAGGACGAGCTGGTCTCGAAGAAAGTCATCGGCGAGAAGGCTTACGACAGGATCAAGGATCAAATCATCGCCAAGCAGGGGTCGAAAGAGATCGTCGACATCAACAACGCGTCGGAGAAGGAAATCGCGGCGATCAACGGCATCAGCGACGATCAGGCGAAGAAGATCGTCAAGAATCGCCCCTACGCCCGCAAGGACGAGCTAGTGTCGAAGAAAATCCTCGACGAAAGGACCTACGACAAAGTCAAAGACCAGCTCGTCGCCAAGCAGTCCAAGGACGCCCCGAAGGCCGACGCCAAGACCGACGTAAAGAGCACGGTATCCGGCGCGGTCGACTCGCTGACCGGAAAAAACAAAAAGTAGAGCACGCCGCTCCGCGAGAAAAGTCCCGGTGGGGTCGGACGAGAGCAGGGATGCACGGCATCCCGCTCCCGCCGGCCCCATCGCATCTTCGGGCGCGGTCTTTCCTTCCGCCGGGATCGAAGATCTCGACCGGCGTTATTTAAACATTCGTCCGCGGGAATGACGGTGAGGCGGCGGGACTCTTAGACGCGCCCGTACTTCTCGTTGAACTCTTCCTGCGTCATGGCAAGCAGCATGACGCCTTCGATGAAGCCGACGACGGCGGCCCCCTTTATGCCAACGTGATTTTTACGGCGAGGTGTTGAGCAGCACGGAAACCTTGTTGCTGCGGATCTCGAAGCTGCCCGAGAAAATGCTGCCGGTCGCGAACACAATAGCAGCGGCAAGATCGGGCTTGCCGTCGCCGTTGAAATCGCCCACCACGATATCGAGGGGAGATCCGCCGACGCCGAATTTACCCCGCGCGCCGAAGGTGCCGGCGCCGGCGCCGAGAAGAATAACGACGCGGCCGCCGGCGCCCACGGCGAGATCCGGTTTTCCGTCGCCG
>DATFWH010000257.1:0-5481 GCA_035259465.1 Binatia bacterium | reverse complement strand
CCCTGCTTGCCGAGCAGCGACATGAAGACGGTCGACGCGAGGACGCAGAGGCTCTGGCTCGTGCAGATGTTCGAGGTCGCCTTCTCGCGCCGGATGTGCTGCTCGCGCGTGGAGAGCGTGAGCACGAAGCCGCGCCGCCCTTCGCCGTCGACGGTCTCGCCGACGAGCCGCCCGGGCAGGCTGCGCACCAATTTCTTCTGCGTCGCGAAAAAGCCGTATCCCGGGCCGCCGAGCGACATCGGCACACCCAGGCTCTGGCCCTCGCCGACGACGATATCGGCGCCCCACGCGCCCGGCGGCTTCAAGAGAGCGAGCGACAGCGGCTCGGTCGTCACCGTCGCGAGCAGCGCACCGTGGCGGTCGCACGCGCTCCGCAGCGGCGCGAGGTCCTCGACCACGCCGAAAAAATTAGGATAGCCGACGACGACGCACATCGTCCGGTCGTCGAGGGCGCGCGCGAGCGCGTCCGCGTCGGTCGCGCCGCTCCGTGTGAACGGAATTTCGACCAGCTCGACGTCGACCAGGTTGCGCACGAAAGTGGCGATGACCTGGCGGTATTGCGGGTGCAGCGCGCGCGAGACGAGGACGCGATGCCGTTCGTCCTGAATGCGGCGCGCCATCAGCACCGCCTCCGCGGCCGCGGAGGCGCCGTCGTAGACGCCGGCGTTCGCCACCTCCATGCCGGTCAGCTGGCAGATGAGCGTCTGGAACTCGTACATCGCCTGAAGCGTGCCCTGGCTGACTTCGGGCTGGTAGGGCGTGTACGAAGTGGCGAACTCGGCGCGCGAGATGATCGCATCGACCGCGCTCGGTATGGCGTGATGGTAGATACCGCCGCCGAGGAAGAAGCTCCAGTCCTGCGCCGAAGCGTTCTGTCGCGCGAGCGCCGCCATGCGCCGCTTCACGGCGACTTCGGTCAGGCCCGGGGGCAGCGAAATTTTGGCGTTTTGTCTAAGCTCGGGGGGAATGTGCCGGATCATGTCCTCGAAGGCGGAGACGCCGATGGTGCGGAGCATCCGCTCCTTGTCCGCGGGGGTGTGCGGGGTATAGCGCATGCAGAGGACCTATTTCTCGTCCTCGTCTTCGTCTTCGTCTTCTTCTTCGTCGTCGTCTCCGTTTTCGTCCTCGTCCTCTTCGTCTTCCTCTTTCTGCTGCTCGATGTATTCGGCGTATTCCTCGGCGCTCATGAGATCCTTGAGGTCGTCCATATCGGTCATCTCGACCTTGATCATCCAGCCGTCTCCGTAGGGATCGTCGTTGATCGTCTCCGGATTCTCCGGCAGCACATCGTTCACCTCGACGACGGCGCCGGACACGGGGGCGAAAACGTCGGATACGGCCTTCACGGACTCGACGGCGCCGAAGGGATCGTCCTTGACGACTTTCTCACCGACTTCCGGCAGCTCGACGTAGACGACGTCGCCGAGCTCGTGCTGCGCGAACTCGGTGATGCCGATGATCGCGACCTTGTCCTCGACCAGCACCCATTCGTGCTCTTTCGAATATTTCAGTCCGTCGGGGAACTCCATCTGACTCCTCCTGGATGGATTCGTTACGCTTTCAGATACGGGTTTCTGGTTTCAACTATGATTCAAGTAAAAATAAGTCAAGCCCTTTTCGGGTTTTCTTGACGGAAAACTCGGACCCCAAAATGTTTTATTGCGGCCGGCGGTAAAACGGCAGCGGGACGACGCGCGCGCGGGCGCGCCGCGCGCGTATCTCGACCTCGACTTCCGCGCCGGGGGCGGCGCGCTCGCTCGGCACGTACGCCATAGCGATCGCCTTGCCGAGCGTCGGCGACTTGGTCCCGCTCGTCACCTCGCCGGAGCGCTTTCCGCCCGCGAAAACGGGATAATGGCCGCGGGCGATGCCGGGATCGATCAGCTCGAGACCGACGAGCTTCCGCGCGAGGCCCGCTTCTTTTTGCCGCAGCAGAGCGTCGCGGCCGAGAAATTCCGCTTTGGAGAATTTCACCACCCAATCGAGTCCCGCCTCGAGCGGCGTCGTCGTATCGTCGAGCTCGTGGCCGTACAGCGGCAAGGCGCGCTCGAGTCTCAGCGTATCGCGGGCGCCGAGACCGGCGGGCTTGAGGCCGTCGCTCGCGCCTGCGTCCAGCAGCGCGTTCCACAACTTCTCCGCGTCTTCGGCTTCGCAGAATAGCTCGAAGCCGTCTTCGCCGGTGTAGCCCGTGCGCGCGACCAGCGAGCGAACGCCGGCGACGTCGCCGAAGAAGAAGTGAAACGACTTGACGTCCTTGAGCGGCGTCGGCGTCAGCGGCTGAAGAATCTTTTGCGCGGCCGGCCCCTGGATCGCGAGCTGCGCGTAGCGGGCGCTCGTATTTTCGACCGGCACGCCGGCAGGCGCATGGCCGCGGATCCAGTCGAAGTCCTTGTCCGTGTTCGATGCGTTGACGCAGATGAAAACAGCGCCGGGTTTGAGCGGATAGACGACGACGTCGTCGACCGCGCCGCCGTGTTCGTTCAACAATAGATTATATTGCGCCTGACCGGGCTTCGCGCGCGCGAGATCGTTGGGCGTGAGTCTCTGACACAAGTCGAAAGCGCCGTCGCCGAGAATCTCGACTTCGCCCATGTGGCTCACGTCGAAAAGGCCGGCGTGCGACCGGACGGCAAGATGCTCGTCGATGACGCCGCTGTACTGCACGGGCATCTCCCAGCCGGCGAACTCGACCATCTTCGCCCCCAGGCGCCGGTGGACGTGGTAGAGGGGGGTTCTTTTCAGCTTCGGGGCCTGGGCTGTGGCTGGCGCGCTCACACGATTGGTTTAACCTTCCCGCTGAAGCGATTCTTTCGCCGCGCGCAGCGTGTTGAACAGAAGCATCGCGATCGTCATCGGACCGACGCCGCCGGGGACCGGCGTGATGTAGGAGGCGCGCTCTTTGGCGGCTTCGAATTCCACGTCGCCGGAAAGTTTTCCGGTCGGCAGCCGGTTGACGCCGACGTCGACCACGACGGCGCCGGGTTTGATCCAGTCGCCCCGGACGAGCGCCGCCTTGCCGATGGCGGCCACGACGATGTCGGCGCGGCCGACTTCGTCTTTGAGATGCGTCGTGCGCGAATGGCAGATCGTCACCGTGGCATGCCGCTCGAGCAGCATCAGCGCGACCGGCTTGCCGACGATGTTGCTGCGGCCGATCACCGTCGCGTTCTTGCCTTTGGGATCGCACTCTACGGAATCGAGGAGCTTCATGATGCCCATCGGCGTGCACGGCCGAAAACCCTCGCCGCCGGAAAGCAGCAGCCCCTGATTGACCGGATGAAAGCCGTCGATGTCTTTCTGCGGCGACACCGACATAAGGACCTTCTCCGGGCTGATGTGCGCCGGAAGCGGCAGCTGGACGAGGATGCCGTGGATATCGCGGTCGCGGTTGAGCTTGTTGATGAGCCCCAGCAGCTCGCGCTCGGAAACCGACGCGGGAAGCAAATGCTCCTCCGAGCGAATGCCGACTTCTTTGCAGGCTTTCTCTTTGTTCTTGACGTAGAGATGAGAGGCGGGGTCGTCGCCGACGAGCACGACGCCAAGGCCGGGCGACATTCCCCATCTGCGTTTCAGTCCATCGACTTCGTCTTTGATCTCCGCTTGCAGCGCGCGCGCAACCGCCTTGCCGTCGATAATTGTGGCCATAATTTCCCCGATTGAACTCAAACTCTATACAGGAAAAAAACTTTTTGTAAAGGGGAAGATTGCAATGCAGCCGCGCGGCGGCTAAGGTTTGCGCAGCGCTCCGGTCGCGCGGCGAAAACATGACTTTGCTTCTGAACAACGAGGAGATTTCGCGGCTGATTTCGATGCGCGAATGCGTCGAAATTCTGGACGACGCGTACCGCGAGCACGGCCTCGGCCGCGCCGCGCACCGCCGGCGCAGCAACATTATGGTGCCGACCGGCGAAGGCAAAACTTACGTGTTCGCCAACTTCGAAGGCACCGTCGTCAAGAGCGGCTATCACGCGATCCGGTTGCGCTCCGACGTGAACGAGTGGCTCGACGAGAAAAGCGGCCGCACGGCGAAATGGGCGTCGCGCCCGGGTCTCTATTGCGGCCTCGCGCTGCTTTACAATATTCACACCGGCGAGCTCGACGGCATTTTGAACGACGGTTTTCTGCAGGTCATGCGCGTCGGCGCGACCAGCGCCGTCGCGGCGAAATACTTGAGCCGCGAGAACGCGGCGACGCTCGCGATTATCGGCGCAGGCAATCAGGCGCGGAGCCACGCCGAGGCGATGTGCGCGGCGCGGCCGATTCGCCGCATCAAAGTTTACAGCCTGCGCGCGGAAAGCCGCGAGGCGTTCGCGCGAGAGACGGAAGAGAAGCTCGGCGTCGAGACGCGCCCGGTGGATAGCATCGAAGGCGCGTTTTCGTCGAGCGACATCGTCTGCTGCTGCACCGACGCATCGAAGCCTTTCGTCCGCTTGGAATGGATCGAGCCCGGAATGTTTCTCTCCAGCGCGCGCCCGTTCGGCGAGGTCGGCCGCGCGCCGCTCGGCGCGTTCGACGTCGCCGTCGTCCACGAGCGCGGCTTCGGCCCGCGCTTCCGCGCGGAGAAAGCCGCCGAGGAGTTCTCCGCCGCGCCGCAAGCGCTTGGCGGCAAGGACGAGCGCGATCTCCCGAGCGCGATCACGCTCGGCGAGTTATGCGCGGGAGCCGCGCGCGGGCGGAGCGATCAAAAGCAGAAAACTTATTTCGCCAACAACGAGGGCCACGGCGTGCAGTTCTCGGCCGCCGGCGCTTTCGTGCTCAAGCGAGCGCGCGAGCGCGGCGTAGGCCGCGAATTGCCCACCGAATGGTTTTTGCAGGATATATCGACGTAAAAAAATGTTTCGGGTTTCAGGTTTGAGGTACGGAGGCCGGTTATATCTCTGACGCTCCTTCTTGAAACTTGAAACTAGAAACCTGAAACCTTTTTAATTCGATGCGGTTAATTCCCACCAGTTCTTGTCGAGGTCGCTGAAGATAAACGAAGCCTGTCCGTTCTTCCGCTCCAGATCCCAGGTCTCCGTGACTCCGTAAGGATTCGACCGCTGCGAGAATTCGCGGTGCGTTTTCTCCACCTCATCCGGCGAGCCGAGCTTCAGCGTGAAGCGGTTGACGGGCGCGAGATAGTCGCGGTGGCTCATCGGCAGCACGACGATGTACCACGGCGTCGACGGATGCTTGATGTAGGTCGAATGGCGGCCGCCGCCGACGATGTCGAGGCCGAGGACTTCTTTGTAGAAGCGGTCGCTCGCCTCTTTATTGTCGCACTGGAGCGTTCCGTGCGACATCGCCTGCGGGACGTAGCCGCGTCCGGGGAAGCGATCCTCGGGCATCAGCTGCTTCCACGGCGTCGCAGCGATGCGCCGGCCGTGCTGCACGGCGTTGGGATTGTAATATTCGATTTCCAGGTCGTTGCCGCCCGGCTCCTTGAAATAGATCGAGTAGGCGAAATGCGCCTCGTGCGGCTTGGTGACGGATTTGATGCGG
>DATFWH010000256.1:0-3209 GCA_035259465.1 Binatia bacterium | reverse complement strand
TATCGATCGATATTGGGAGCTTTACCCAGCCCTTCGATGCTCCACGCGAGCCGCACGGAAACGGGAAAGCCGTCGCGCGCCAAAGCGAGCGCATCGGCGGCGATGCGCTCGAAAGCGACGGTCCCGTAGCGTTTGTGCAGTTCGCTCCAGCCGTCGACCGCGCCGGGAATGGCGATGCTGAGCGGCCCTTCGGTTGGTATGTGTGAATGGCCGAGGCCGCGATAGTATTCGACCGTGGCTTTTTTCGGCGCCGGGCCGCTCGCGTTCAGCGCCTCGACCTTGCCGGTTTTCTTCATGTAGAGGAGCACGAAGATGTCACCGCCGGGACCGGAGGTCTCCGGCGCCACGACCGAAAGCGCGAGGGATGCGGCGAGCGCCGCGTCGACCGCGTTGCCGCCGTCCTGCAAAATCCGCGCGCCGGCGAGCGAAGCGAGATAATGGCCGGACGCGACCATACCGTTCCGACCCATGATGACCGGGCGCGCGGCCTTGCCGAATTTCATGACGCGCCGAGCCGGAGGATATTCCCGGCATTAACACCGAGAATTTTTTCCCGCTCGTCCTTGGCGAGATTCAGATCGGAAAGCGCCTTCAGGCTGTTTTTGACGAGCACGCAGCCTTCCTCGGGGCCGTAGGGATAATTGGTGCCGAGCACCATGTGATCGGCGCCGAAGAAGTCGTAAACGCATTTGAGGGTGGATGAAGGATGGTCGGCGGTATCGACATAAAAGCGCCGGTACGAATCGAGCGGGTTTTCTTTCAGACCGTAGCGCTGGCGGATCTCCTCGGTGCGGCCGGTGTAGATGTTGATCGCGCGCTGCGCGAAGAAAGCCAGTACGCCGCCGACGTCGGCGACAACGAAATTGATCTCAGGGAAACGCTCGAGCACGCGTCCGTAAACAAGCCGCGTCATGGCGACGGTCGAATCGAACGCCCAGCCGAAGATCAGCGTCGGCATGATGTCGAGGCCGACGGCCTCGGTCGCGAGCGGCGCGGTCGGGTGGAGGTAAACCGGCAGCTTGTGGCGCGCGAGACGCTCGTAGATCGGGAACAAATCTTCGCAGTCGAGCGCGCGGCCGTTCAAGTTCGTAAACGAGCCAAAGCCGCGGCAGCCGAGCTCGTTGACGGCGCGTTCGATTTCGTCGAGCGACGCCTGCGTCGAAGCAGTAGGCAGCGTGAAGAGCCCGGCGAAGCGCCGCGGATACTTCTTGCAGATCGCGGCGATAGCATCGTTGGCGACGCGCGCGAGCCTGACCGCGCTCTCGCCCTGGAAGCGATCGGCGCCGGGCGCCGGAATGCTCAAAACCTGGACGTCGATACCGAGACGATCCATATGCTCGATCCGCCTCTCGACGTCGCGGCCCTGAAACGTCGCCGTGTTGATGCGGCAGTCGAGCTTGCGGTCGAAGAAGTAGCGCATGCCGCTGTGCGGATCGGGCGGCTCGAGGATGACCTCGCCGTCGAGCCGGTCCATTTCGGCGATATAGCTCTCGGGAAAAACGTGCGCCTGAAAATCGATGACCATGCAGCTTAAAGACTGTAAAGCGCCTTAGGGTTGTCGCCGAGGATTTTATCGATCACGCGCGCGCCCAGCTCGCCCGTCTGTTTCAAATTTCTCAGCGCGTCGAGCTCACTCGCCGTGTCGGCGTGGCCGTAATCCGAGCCGATCACGATGTTGTCGTCCCCGGAATACTTGAGAATATAGGGCAGGTCGTCGTCGGTCTGGCAGGCCACATAAATGCGGTTTTCTCTGAGCGCGTCCTTGCCGATCGTCTTTTTCCGCCGCTGGAGCCGCCGCGCGATGTCGTGCAGAGCATACGGGACCCACTGCGCGCTCACCTCGATGAACCCGAACTTGAGCTTGGGAAACCGCTGGGTCACGCCGTCGAACAATACCGTGTGAAACGCGCCGACGACGGCGAGCTTGAATCGATTGAAGCCGCACTCGCCTTCGAAGAAATCATGCGTCGTGAAGCTTCCCGTCGCCGAGTGAACGCAGACCGGCATGTCGAGCCGGCTCGCCTCCTCGTAGAGCGGAAAAAAATAGGAATCGGAGAGGCGCCGATCGCCCTCCACCCCGCGGATGAAGACGCCGCAGGCGCCGTTTTCCTTCGACCAGCGGAGTTCTTCCAGCGCCTTGTCCATGCTGAGCAGCGGCAGGACGACAACCCAGCGCAAGCGATCCGGCGCCCTCTTCCAGATGTCGGTGAGCCAGCGATTGTAGCTTCGCACGAGTCCGAGCTCGACCTCCGGCCGACGCGTATAGGGCCGGAGAAACATCGTCGGGTAGAGCACCTGGACGTCGACTTCCAGCTCGTCCATGTGCTGGATGCGCGCGGCGATGTCCGCCATCTCGCGCGACTCGCGCGGCGTGTCGCCGCCGACATTTCGTGCCTTGCCGTGAAGCCGGCCGTCGACCAGCCACGACTCGCCTCCGCTGTCGGCGTCGTTGGGTGTAGCGACTATTTTTGGGCGGAACACGCGCTCGGAGTCGAGCATATAGTCCCAGGTGTGTTCGCTCTCCAGAACATGAGCATCCGCGTCGATGATAGCCATGGTCAACCTCGCCCTCCCGAACGTATTACCGTTTCGACCGGCGCGCGCTCGGTTTTCGACCCCACCGATCCGCCGCAGCCCTGGCAAGTGTATTCGTAAAGATCGCCGTCGGGCAAAACCAGCAGCAGCCGCTCGCGCACCGGCATCGCCCGCCCGCAGCGGTCGCAGTAAAGCAGCGAGGCTCTGAGGTCGTCGAACTGCTTCGGCATTAGGACGCCTTGTGCGCCTCCTGCGCGGCTTTCGACTCTTTCACGACTTTATCGACGAGGTGCGGCGGCAGCTCGGCGTAATGCGAGAATTCCATCGTGAAGCTGCCGCGCCCGCTGGTCATCGAGTTCAGGTCCTGAGAATATTTCAGTACCTCCGCCATCGGCACGCGCGCCTTGATGACCTCGGAGTGGCTCTTCGTCTCCATGCCTTCGACCTTGCCGCGGCGGCTGTTCAGGTCGCCAATCACATCGCCCATGTTTTCGTCCGGAACCGTGATATCCATGTGCATGATCGGCTCGAGGATGACCGGCTTCGCCTTCTCGACGGCGGCCTTGAAGCCCATCGAGGCGGCAATCTTGAAGGCGATGTCGGACGAATCGACATCGTGATACGAGCCGTCGTACAAGGTCGCGCGGACATCGACCATCTGATAGCCGGCGAGA
>DATFWH010000255.1:0-4783 GCA_035259465.1 Binatia bacterium | reverse complement strand
TCAAGCGCATGGGGCTGTCGTACGACTGGGATCGTGAGGTCGCGACCTGCGAGCAGGAATATTACCGCTGGAACCAGTGGATCTTTTTGAAATTCTACGCGCGCGGCTTAGCGTACAAGAAAAGCTCCTTCGTTAACTGGTGCCCGTCGTGCCTGACGGTGCTCGCGAACGAGCAGGTGATCGAGGGCGCGTGCTGGCGCTGCGATTCCCAGGTCGTGCAAAAAGAGCTGGAGCAGTGGTTTTTTCGCATCACCGCCTACGCCGAGGAGCTGCTGAGCGATCTCGACCGGCTGACCGGCTGGCCGGAAAAGGTCGTCACGATGCAGCGGAATTGGATCGGTCGAAGCGAAGGCGCGGAGTTCGACCTGCCGGTGGTCGGCCGCGCGGACCTCAAGGTACGTATTTTTACCACGCGTCCGGACACGGCTTTCGGCATGACGTATGCCGTGCTCGCACCCGAGCACCCGCTGGTCGATAAGCTGATCGCCGATGCCGGTGAGCGCGCTTCGGTCGAAGCGTTTCGCGCGGAGGTGGCCAAACAATCCGACCAGGAACGAACGGCAGAAGATCGTCCCAAGCGCGGCCTCAGACTTGCGGCGCGGGTCACCAATCCGTTCAACGGCGCCGCGATACCGCTATTCATCGCCGATTACGTGCTGCTGAGCTACGGCACCGGCTCGATCATGGCCGTGCCGGGCGAGGATCAGCGCGACTGGGATTTCGCCAAGAGGTACGGGCTCGACATCGTCGAGACGGTGGAAAGGCCGGCCGATTGGGCGGGCGAGGCTTACACAGGCGAGGGCGTCAAGATCAATTCCGGATTTTTAAACGGCCTCGCTGTGGACGAGGCGAAGCGGCGCGCTATCGATTGGCTCGTCGAGCGCGGCCTGGGCGAAGCCAAGGTCAACTACCGGCTGCGCGATTGGGGTGTCTCGCGCCAGCGCTACTGGGGCACGCCGATTCCGATCGTGTATTGCGACAAGTGCGGAATTGTGCCGGTCCCGGAGAGAGATCTCCCCGTCACTCTGCCGCGCGATGTGCCGTTCACCGGCAAAGGCGGTTCGCCGCTGGCGGAAAGCAAGTCGTTCGTCGAGACGACCTGCCCGCGCTGCGGCGGTGCGGCACGCCGGGAAACCGACACGATGGACACCTTCGTCGACTCGTCATGGTATTTTCTGCGGTATACCTCGCCGCGTTTCGACGCGAAGCCTTTCGACCCGGCCGAGGCGGATTATTGGATGCCCGTCGATCAGTACATCGGCGGGGTCGAGCACGCGGTGCTGCACCTTCTCTACGCGCGGTTCTTCACCAAAGCGCTCCGCGATTTGGGGCTTACGAAAGCCGACGAGCCGTTTACGAATCTCCTGACCCAAGGAATGGTCAGCAAGGAGACCTATCGCTGTGAGGACCACGGCTGGCTATTTCCCGCCGAGCTCGCCGGCTCGGACCAGGCGGGTTGGCGCTGCCCTCACTGCGGCAAGCCGGTCGTCAAGGGCCGGGTCGAGAAGATGTCGAAGTCGAAGAAGAACATCGTCGACCCGGAGGACCTGATCGCGCAATACGGCGCGGACACCGCGCGGCTCTTCACGCTCTTCGCCGCGCCGCCGGAAAAGGACCTGGAATGGAACGCGCAGGGGGTCGAAGGCGCGTTCCGTTTTCTCACGCGCCTCTGGCGCTTTGTCGTGCAGAATCGTGAGCAGCTCGCGGCCGCGTGGGGCGCGCCGGCCGAGCTCTCGGGCGAGCTCAAGGATCTCAACCGGCTTGTGCACCGGACGATCAAAAAAGTAACCGAGGACATCGAGACCCGGTTTCATTTCAACACCGCCATCGCCGCGATCATGGAGCTCCTGAATGCGGTCGTGGCCGCGGCGCAGAAAGAGTCTCTCGACGGCCGTCCCGCCGTCGTGAAAGACGCACTGGTAACGATCGTCACGCTGCTTTATCCATTCGTCCCGCACGTCGCGAGCGAGCTGTGGACCGCGCTCGGACAGACCAAGCCGCTCGACCGGGTCGGCTGGCCAGTCTACTCGAACGAAGCGTTGGAGCAAGAAAAACTCTTGATCGTTGTTCAAGTCAATGGCAAAGTGCGGGGCAAGATCACCGTCCCGGCGGACGCGAGTGGCGATGCGGTCCAAAAGATGGCGCTGGCGGACCCGAAGGTGAAGGGCTTTCTTGCCGGCAAGGGAATCCAGAAAGTCATCCAGGTGCCGCGGCGGCTGGTCAACATCGTGCTGGAGGGCTGAGATGAAGCGTCTCGCGTCCGCGCCCGTCGGTGTCGCCCGGCATCGCGTGTCGATAAAGGAACGGTACATCCTGAAACTAATCGCAATTCCGCTGTGCCTATTCGCGCTTGCCGCCGGCTGCGGCTATCAGTTCACCGGCCGCGGCGACGCGTTCCCGCGCGATGTCCGCACGGTCTTCGTCGATCCGCTGGTCAACCGAACCAAGGAAGTCGGCGTGGACCGCGAGATGACGATGGCGCTCAAGACCGAGATCAACCGCAAGGGGCTGCTGCGCGTCGTCGACCGGGTCGAAGACGCCGACGCGATTCTGAGCGGTGTCATTCGCACGTTCGACAACCGCGTCGTGGGCGTCAACCGCCACGACGAGGCGCTGCAGTACGAGTTTCTGCTGGTGATCGACTTGAATCTCCGCCGTCGAGTCCCGGACGAGCTCTTGTGGCGCACACAGGGCGCGCGGTTCACGGACCTCTTCGCGGGCTCGCGCGCCGCGGTGGTCACGAGCTCGCCTGACGCGCGCGCGCTCGGCTACCAGGCGTCGGACTTGCGGCGCTTCACCGACGTGCAGCTAACCGAAACTCAGAAGGACGAGGCGCGCAGCCGATTGCTCGAATCGGCGGCGCACGATCTGCATATGCGGCTGCTAGAGTTGTTCTGACGTCGGCCGAAGCGAAAGGCTGGATTACGCTGGGCGGCTGGCGAAGCGCGAAAGACGCGAGAGCCAGCGCGATGCGGTATTCTTTTTCACGATCCCCTTGCTCACCGCCTTGCCGAGGGCGCTGCTGACTTCGCGGAGCCCGGCGGAAATCTGCTCTGCATCTTTTTTCTCGATCGCCTGTCGCGCTTTTTTGATCAGGGTTCGGAGCCTGGAGCGCGCTTCTTTATTGATGGCTCTTTTCTTTAGGCTCTGTCGGTGGCGTTTGATCGCCGATTGATGGATTGCCAAACGAAAACCTCCGCAAATTTTTCAAAGGCTTTATCACGTGGCAACGCCGGAGTCAACGCGGCCATTGCGCGCACGAAGCGAAACAAAACTCCCCGAAGTGACACGGGTTTTTGCGAAACGCGAGAGGCAGGCATGTTCCTACAAAGGCCGCTGTCGGGCGTTTCATATTCCGGTAACAATAATCCTTAATTGTACGTATCTTACTGAAATATAAAGTGTTTATCTGCAAATATTTTGTGCATTTCGTTCCGATCAGCCATTTTCAGCCTTACGAAACCTGCCCATGAGGGGTTATCAACAACTTATGCACAGGTTTTGTGGGTTTCCGCCTTGACAAGTTGGCGGAGCGTTTCTTTTTCGTGTTATCCCGCTTCGAAAAAACAATTATATTTTTCGTATCGATTTGGTAAAATTGCGCGACTAGGATCGTTGCGGCTGAGGTGCAATCCAACATGATGCGATTCTTCCTGTACACTATCGGCGTCGCGGTGCTCATCGGCGCGATCGCCGTCGGCGGCGTTCTTTATTATTACGGCCACGATCTGCCCGATCGACTGGATCTGGCGTCGACCTACGAGCCGGCGGTCGTCAGCACGGTGTACGACATGCACGAAAAGCCGATCGGCGAATTCTATCTGCAGCGGCGCATCGTCGTGCCGCTCGATCACATCCCACAGCACGTCGTCAAAGCTCTGCTCGCGGCGGAAGACTCGCGATTCTACATGCACCGCGGCGTCGATATCTATGCGATCGTGCGCGCTTCATTCGCCAACCTGAAGCGCCGCGGCGTGCATGAAGGCGCGAGCACGCTCACGCAGCAGCTCGTACGCGGCTTTTTTCTCACGCCCGAGAGGACGTTCTCGCGAAAAATCCGCGAGGCGATCCTCGCTTACCGCGTGGAAAAAAATCATACCAAGGACGAAATCCTCTACCTCTATCTGAATCAGGTCTACTTCGGCCACGGCAACTACGGCATCGAGGCGGCGTGCCGCGATTACTTCGGCAAGAGCGTCGGCGAAATTAATATCGCCGAGGCGGCGCTGCTCGCCGGCTTGCCGCGCTCGCCGAGCCGCAATTCTCCCTACCGCGACTTTTTCGCCGCGCGCGAGCGGCAGCGCTATGTGCTCGGCCGGATGCTCGCGGAAGGATACATCACGCGCGCGGTTTACGACGAAGCGCTGCAGACGCCGATCCGCTTGAATCCCGCGCCGGCGCTCAATTCGCAGATTGCGCCGCACTTCGTCGAGCACGTCCGCCGCGTGTTGGGGGATGAATATGGGTTTCGTCCGCTGCTCCAGGGCGGTCTGCGCATCTACACGACGCTCGATTCCGATCTTCAGGAAGCCGCGCAGAAGGCGGTGCGCCAGGGCCTCGACGAGGTGCGGCTCCGCGTGAAGAAAAAAGCGGGCGCGAAGACTCCCGCGCGGGAAGGCGAGGTCGAGGGCGCGCTGCTGGCGATGGAGCCGGAGACCGGCATGGTCCGCGCGCTCGTCGGTGGGTACGACTTCACCGCGAGCCAATACAATCGCGCGCTGCAAGCGAAGCGACAGCCGGGCAGCTCTTTCAAGCCGATTATTTACTCCGCGGCGCTCGAGGC
>DATFWH010000254.1:0-5188 GCA_035259465.1 Binatia bacterium | reverse complement strand
GACGTGCGCGCCGGGGCCGTGGCGGTGGCCTTTCTTATAGGTGCCGACGGGGAACTCCGAGATGTGGCACGCGGTCGTGTTCTCCGACAGCTCGAACTTGATGTTCCTGCCTCCGGCGCCGCGCACGTTGTACTCCATCAGCTTGAAGCCGCGCACGTCGGGGACAAAGTTCGTCTCCCAGACGTTGCCTGCGAACTTAAAACCGTCGTACTCGCCCGCGTAGTGCGTTCCCTTGCCGCTGAAATACTCGTCGCGCGCGTCGAAGCGGTCGGTGAAGGCGAAGTCGTTGTGGAAAATGAAATCGAGATTGTGCAGCAGGTTGATCATCGTCGGCGCGGTCGTCACCGCGAGATAGCGCGCCGGCTCGCTGCCGCTGCCGTTGAATAGCTGGTAGTTGGCGTTGATCGGCGGCGAGAACATCGAGCCGGTCTGCCACTCGAATGTCTGCTTTTTCTTAGGATCGTTCCACACCGTCGCGGCGCCCTGGCCGCTCACGACGTAGATCGTTTCTTCATAGAGGTGGCGCTGCGGCTTGAGGCTCTTTCCCGGCGCGATCTCGGAGATGTAGCAGTTGTTGACCTGCCCGGCGCCTTCCATCATGAGAAACGCGCCGACGCCGCCGGTGCGCTCCCACGGCTCGAGCTTCACTTTACGGATGTCTTCGACGAAGAAGGTCTTGATGACCGGAATGCCTTCCCGCTCGACCCATTTTTCATAGCTGGTCTTGCCGCCGCTCTCGTTCGCGTCCACGTTTTCAGCCGGTTTTGCCATGTTCGCTCCTGTTGGGGTGCAATCGAATTTTGTAGCACAGAGAAAAAATGCCGTAAAGCGCTAGCGGCGGTAGAAAGCCGCGATGTTTTCGACGACGGATTTTTGCTGCGCTTCGGTGAGCTCCGGGTAGAGCGGCAGTGCGAGGGCCTCTGCGGCGGCCTTTTCCGCGACGGGAAAATCGCCGCGGCGATAGCCCAGATAGGAGAAGCAGGGCTGGAGATGGAGCGGCGTCGGGTAGTAAATCTCTGTCTGGATGCCGGCGGCGGCGAGATGATTTTTCAGCGCGTCGCGCGGCTCGGCGCGGATGACGTAATAGTTGAAGGCGTGCGCCGGCTCGCGCGCGTCCGGAACTGATTTCACACCGCCGCCGAGCAGCTCCTGTTCATGAAAAAGCTTCCCATAGTACGCAGCGCGCTCGCGCCGCGCGCGGCACCAGCTATCGACGCGGCGCAGCTTGACGCCGAGCGCGGCGGCTTGAATCGCGTCGAGGCGCGAGTTGACGCCGATCGCGTCATGGCGGTACTTCGCGTCCTCGCCGTGCGCGCGGAGCAATTTGATTTTATCCGCCAGCGCGTCGTCGCCTGTCGCGACGAGTCCGCCGTCGCCGACGCCGCCCAGATTCTTCGTCGGAAAAAACGAATAGCAGCCGAGATCGCCTATCGTGCCCGCGGCCTTGCCGCCGGCGCGCGCGCCGAACGCCTGCGCCGCGTCCTCGACGACGCGGACGCGATGTTTGTTGGCGAGCGCGGCGATCTCCTTCATGGCGCACATGCGGCCGAAGAGATGAACCGGGATGATCGCCTTCACGCGCGCGGCGGTTTTTTTGTCGGCGAGCAGCATGGCGATTTGTTTTTGGGAGATGAGAAAGCTCTCGGGCTCGATATCGGCGAACACCGGCGTCGCGCCGAGGCGGGCGACCGCCGTCGCGGTCGCGACGAAGGTGAACGTCGGCACGATGACGCTGTCGCCCGCGCCGATGCCCAGCGCCATCAACGAGAGCAGCAGCGCATCGCTGCCCGAGGCGACGCCGATCGCATGCTCGGCGCCGAGGTAGGCGGCGGTTTCGGCTTCGAATTCTTCGACGACCTCGCCGAGGATGAAGTGCTGAGATTCGAGCACTCCCGCGATAGCCTGCTGCAGTTCTTTGCGAATCGTCTTATATTGGGCCTTGAGGTCGATGATGGGGATTTTCGCCACTGCTTCGTCTATAACACAGGCGAGCATAAAAGGCGCATGCGACAATCGCTGGAAGATTCCTCTCCGCGCCGATGCGATAAGACAGTGCTACGCTCGACGAAAGATTACGCTTGATGGGTTTCGGCTTACGCATCGCCCCTACAAGGAACCCTCCAGCGATTGCGGCGCATCCTTTACCGGAGAACAAGTATGGAGAAAATAAAGGTGGGCGTGATGGGCGCTTCCGGCGTCGAGCTCGCGCCGGGCGAAAAGGCGCGCGTGGAAGCTTTGGCGGAGCGCTTGGGGGCGGCGGTCGCGGCGCGCGACTGCGTCCTCGTCAGCGGCGCGACCACCGGCCTGCCCGATCTCGTCGCGCGCGCCGCGCGGAAAAAAGGCGCGCTAGTGCTCGGCGTTTCCCCGGCGCAGGACCACGATGAGCACCGACGGCTGGGGTTGCCACTCGACGCCGCCGACGCGATCATCTACACCGGCTTCGGCTTCAAGGGGCGCAACGTCGTCAACGTGCGCTCCTCGGATGTCGTGCTCATCTTCGGCGGCGCGACCGGCACGCTGAACGAGTTCACGATCGCCTATGACGAAGGCAAGGTGATCGGCGTCGTCGAAGGCAGCGGCGGCATCGCCGATCACATCGAGGAGATCCTTTCTTACTGCAAGCGCGAGACGCGCGCGCGACTATTCTATGGCCGTGATCCGGAGAAATTGCTGGACGAATGCCTGGCGGAGTTCAAAAAGCGCTGAGGCGCTTTAAACGCTGGTCTTCACTTCGGGCGCGACGCCCTTCAGCGCCGCCTCGGCGACTTCGGCGAGGAGCCGGTCGTTCGCGTGGTCGAGGGCGAAGACGCGATACTGGACGATCTTCGACGGGATGAATTCGAACAACTCCGAGAGCGATTCCTTGGCGATCTCGCCCGTCGACGGATCGAAGATGTAAATCTGCTTCTTTCCCATCGCGAACGGGCTTTCCGGCCGTGGGTCCTGGATCGCCGCGTCGACGCGGAAGACGAGATCGCCCGCCGACGCCGGCAGACCGGCGCGGATCCGCTTCTCCCAGTCGGTGTCCTGGATCAGCGACATGCCGTAGCGCAGCTCGTTCAGCGACAGCGTCCGATCGTAGGCCATCTTCCATTTGATGTCGCGGTCGATGATCCGCCCCCACTCGCGCGCGAGCTCCCCGTGCTCCTTCGCGCGGCGCCAGCGCGCCACCTCTTCGAGCAGCGACCAATCCGTCAGGCGGAGGTAGTCCTCCATGTGCTCGAGCGGATTGCCCCGGAAGAGCAGCTTCATCGTCTCGGGAAATATCTCCCGCAGGTGCAAGTCGATCGCGCGCGTCGTGCGGTGATAATAAACGTTCGTGTAGAGATAGAGCCGCGTGTTCAAAAACATCGTGAGCGCGGCGTTGCCGGATTTGTGCAGCGTGAGCCCCTGCGGGGAGAAGAAAGTGTAGTGCATCAGGCGCTCGCGGTCGATCGGCCCGACCGCGACGCCGCACATGTAGGAGTCGCGCGAGACGTAGTCAAGATTGTCGAAGGTGAAGATGCCGTTCGTGAGCGGCTGGAGCATCCGCACCCATTTCGGCTTCTGATGGTCCTCCTTGCCGCTCTTCTTGATCGGGAAGGCGACCTCCTCGGGCTTGAGCTCCTCGCCGGGTGCGAACGGGCCGCTCGGGCTCCGGCGGATCTGCCGCAGGAGATCGCCCAGATGCTGCTGGATGATCCTCTGGCCGATGTCCTCGTGTGTGATGTCGAAATCGGCGAGAAAATTATCGTCGAAAAAATGGCCGAAAGGCCCATGCCCCACGTCGTGGAGGAGTCCGGTCATGCGCATGTACTCCTCGACGAGCGGCGCCGACGGGCACTCATCGCCGAGCACGCGCTTGAGCGACGGGTAGAGGTGCTTGCCGAACTCGCCCGCGAGATGCATCGCGCCGAGCGAATGCTGGAAGCGGCTGTGCTCGGCCGTGGGATAGACCCAGCGCGCGCTTTGTAGCTGGTAGATGTAGCGGAGCCGCTGCACCCACGGCGAGTCGATGATCGCTTTTTCGGTCACCTCGCCTTTGGCGAGCGGAACGGTGAACTGGATATAGTGGTGGATAGGATCGGCGAGCAGCGCGGCGCCTTCGTACTCGCTGTCCGGCGGCAGGAACATGCTCAAAGCTCCAGGATCACCTGCGCCGTCCACTGGTTGCCGGTCTTTTCCATGCGCCCCTGCTGGGGGCTGACGGCGCGGATCTCGCGCTGCATCTCGTGACGGTCGGGATCGAATTTCTCCCCGCACACCTCGCCGCGGATATAGGTGTCCTTCACTTCTTTGATGATGACCTCTTTCAGCAGAAAGCTGCTGCCCTGGTAAAGATAGAGCAGCTCGCGCATCCAGTTGACCATCAGGTCGTCGCGGTCGGTGCCCTCGACCTCGAGCGTTACATGCTCGTTGTCTTCGACCTTGTCGATCTGCGTCATGATGTCGAAGAGCGCAAAGCCGGAATTGGCGAACAGCTCGGCCTGGCTCGAGCCCGAGATCTTGACGGCGAGCTCGGAGGAGCGGTTGAAGGTCTTATACTTTTTCGGATCAGCCATGTTGGGCTTCAGCCCTTTATACCCGATTGATAAGGCTCGCTGCAAAGCCTGCGCCGAAGCCGTTGTCTATATTAACCACGGTGACGCCGCCGGCGCAGGAGTTGAGCATGCCGAGCAGCGCCGCCAAGCCGTCGAAGCTCGCGCCGTAGCCGACGCTCGTCGGCACGGCGATCACCGGCTTATCGACGAGGCCCGCGACGACGCTCGGCAGCGCGCCCTCCATGCCCGCGACGACGATGAGCACGGCGGCCGAAAAAAGCTTCGCGCGATTGTCCAGTAATCGGTGCAGTCCGGCCACACCGACGTCGTAGAGACGCTCGACGCGGTTCGCCATCATCTCGGCCGTGAGCGCGGCCTCCTCGGCGACCGGAATATCGGACGTGCCCGCGCAGACGACCAGCACGGTGCCGCGTCCGAGAATACGGATCGGACGGTCGAGCCACGTCGCCGCGCGCGCCTTCTCGTGCACGCGGATGCCTTTCAACCGGCGTTTCAGCACGGCGAGCTTCTCGGGCGACACTCGGGTGATGAGCACGTTGGCATGGCGGCTATGGATCGTGCGCGCGATCGCGGCGATGTCCGCGGCGGTTTTGCCTTCGCCGAGGATCACCTCGGGAAAGCCCCGGCGCAGCGAACGGTGATGATCG
>DATFWH010000253.1:0-10280 GCA_035259465.1 Binatia bacterium | reverse complement strand
CATATCTTTTCTTTTTCCCTATATCTTCCTTGTAGGCGGAGCACTGTTTATAAAGTTCGGTTGGTGGCTGTCACGGGGCGATATGAAATATCTCGCTTTGGTTATAAAAGCGGCACTCAACCGAAATGCCTAGCTTCCGATCATTTTGTTGTCCCTCTCAGATACTCCGCAATCAGCCTCTCTCCTCTCCGCATCGTCCACTCGTGGTTCCATTTAAACACCGGCTTCAGCGCAGGCGATAAAAATTTGACAACCGGCTTTTCGACGCGCGGGTTCCATTCGAGCGTCACGGCCGTCCCTTCGCCGCGCGGCTCGAGCACCCAGCGCGAGAGATTCGTCACGAAATCGCCCGAGGCGCGGAACGCGATCAGCCGCGGCTTCTCCTGCATGACAGATTCGATCGTGAAGCGGAGCTTGTAGGGCAGGCGGCCGCGCGCGACGACGGCGACGCGCTTGCCTTCGTCGTCGAGCCGCGTCGCGCTCAGATAAACGCCGCGCCACCAGCGCGGATATTCCTCCGGACGCGCCAGCACGTCGTAGACTCTTTCGATCGGGAAAGGAACGTACCAATGATCCTCGAAGTGGTAGGCGTTCGAGGCCATGGGCGTCTACGCGCGTCCTGCTTTGACGCGATTTTCGCAGTAGGTTTTCAGGCTCGCGATCGTGCGGTCGATGAGCTCGATCAGCTTCTTCTCGAACAGCGGCGCCGCCAGGCGGCCGAGCCAGTTGGGCTGGTCGCTCAGGTCGTACCAGATGGTCGTCGTCGGGCCCGACATCGCGAAGCTGTAAACTTCTAGTCCCTCACCGAAGATGCTGCGGTTGGCGATCTGGAGCGCCTTGCCGCGCATCGATTCCGTCAGCGTCAATTGGAAATCTATGTGCGCCGGGCCGGCGTGATAGCGCCACGTGGCCTTCGCGCCTTCCCTCGGCCAGTCGGCAGAGACGAACGGATAATCGTCGAATCCCGGCGCCCACTCGCCCGCGCGGCGGAGGTCGGCGATCACGTCCCAGACCAGTTCGGCGGGAGCTTCGATCGAGATGCGGCGTCGGATTCGCATATTTCAGACGAAGGCGAGAAAGATCTCGTCCGCGACCATGAGGCCGCGGCGGCCGAGGCGCAGCCGGCCGCTTTCCGCTTCCATGAGCCCGGCCTCCAGCCATGCGTCGATTTCCGGGTAGACCTCAGAGGGTCTTTTCCCGAAGCGGCGGACGAACTCGTTGGTCGAGATCCCGCGCATCGTGCGCAGCCCCATGAACATGAACTCGGCCGCCGCCTTCGCGGCGTCGAGCTTTTCGTATTCCATCGCCGCCGTGCCGTCGCGCGCGACAAGCTCCATGTAGCGGACGGGATTTTTTTCCTCCCGCCAGCGGCGGCCGAACGCGCCGCTCGCGTCGCCGGCGATATACGAATGCGCGCCGGCACCGATGCCCAGATAATCGCCGCCTTCCCAATAGACGCGGTTGTGCTTGGATTCGCGCCCGGGAAGCGAATAGTTGGATATCTCATAGCGCTGGAGTCCGCAGCGAGCCAGCGTTTCTTCGATCGTCGCGGCCATCGCGATCTCGAGCTCTTCCGCCGCCGGTTCGATTTTCCCGTGCTTCATTCGATAGTGAAATTCCGTCTTCTCCTCGAACGTCAGGTTGTAGGCCGAGACGTGCGGCGGCGCGAAATCTAGCGCCGCGGCGAGATCGGCGCGCAGGTCGTCGAGCGTCTGCGCCGGGATTCCATAGATGAGATCGAGGCTGAAGTTGTCGAACTGCCGCCGGGTCGCCTCCAGCGCGGCATGCGTATCGTCCACCGAGTGTCGCCGGCCGAGACAGCGTAGCAGGTGCGGCTGAAAAGATTGAGCGCCGAGGCTCAGCCGGTTCACGCCCGCGGCGCGGTAGCCCGAAAAACGAGAGCGGTCCTCCGGGTTCGCCTCGAGCGTGATCTCGATGTCCGACGTAAATGGAAACACCTCCGCGGCGCGGTCGATCATCGCGCCGATCGCCTGCGCCGAGAACAGGGACGGCGTGCCGCCGCCGAAAAAGATTGTTTTCAAGCCCCTGCCGCGCCAGCCGTCCGAACCGGCATAGTAGGCGAGCCCGCGCACAATCGCGTTCCTGTACTCGCTCTCGGGAATTTCTTTAACGACCCGGACGTTGAAGTCGCAATACGGGCATTTGAGGGCGCAATAGGGAATGTGAATGTAGAGCGAGAACGGTGTCTGTCCCGGAGCCATCAAGCACTATTTTATTTTCAGTCGCCCCCGCGTGCAACATCAGTTTCTGGCGTAAAAACCTTATTTGAAATACCCCCGCCCCGCTGTTATATTCAATTGGTTTTTCAAGTGTTTTTCACATGTCGGTCCACGAGCACAAGGAAAAAGGCAAGAAGAGCATCGGCTGCTTCGTCCTGACGGTGAGCGATACGCGCGACGAGTCGACGGACGCGAGCGGCCAGACGATCAAGGCTCTTCTGTCGGAGCACGGTCATCGCCTGGCCGGCTATCGCATCGTCAAGGACGAGCCCGCCGAGATCGAGTCGCTGCTCAGACAGACGCTTCGCAATGCCGATGTGGAGGCGGTCATCGTCAACGGCGGCACCGGCATCGCGCCGCGTGACGGAACCTACGAAGTCATCGACCGCCTGCTGGAGAAACGCCTCGACGGTTTCGGCGAGATTTTCAGATTTTTAAGCTACCAGGATATCGGTTCGGCGGCGATGATGAGCCGCGCCGTCGCCGGCGCGTCGAGCGGCAAGGTGCTGATCTCGCTCCCCGGCTCGCGCGGCGCCGTCGAGCTCGGCATGAAGAAGCTCATCCTGCCCGAGCTCGGCCACATGGTGACGCAGCTCAAGGGCCAATGAGAGTGACGGTGAAATTCTTCGCAATCCTTCGAGAGCGCGTCGGCGCCGCCGAGGTCACCAAAGAGCTGCGCGACGGAAGCACGGTCGCGGACCTCTGGCGCGCGCTCAAGGAAGAATATCCGAAGCTAGCGCCGATCGAGACACGGCTGCTCTATGCCGTCAACCAGAACTACGTCAAGCCCGATCACGCCCTCAAAGACCGCGACGAAGTCGTCTTTATTCCGCCGGTAAGCGGAGGCTTGTGAGATGTTCCGCGTCGTCCGCACGCCGCTCGATATGCAAGAGCTCGTCCGCTACGTGACCGACGCGTCCGCGGGCGCGATCGCCACGTTCATCGGCACGACGCGCAACAACAACGAAGGACGCAAGGTCATCGCGCTGGACTACGACGCCTATCCCGAGATGGCGGAAAAAGAGCTCCGGCGCATCGGCGACGACGCAAAAAAGAAATGGCACATCGAGCGAATGGCGATCGTCCATCGCATCGGCCCGGTCTCAATCACCGAGGCGAGCGTGATGATCGCCGTCTCCGCCGCGCACCGCGACGACGCTTTTCAGGCCTGCCGCTTCGCCATCGAAGAGATCAAAAAGACCGTGCCGATTTGGAAAAAAGAGGTCTTCGAAGGCGGCGAGGTTTGGATCGGCACGCAGACGGGCCAGCCCCTCGCCGACATCGAGACGCGGCAGCGTTCCAGCTAGCCTTCGGTTCTGAGGATCGACCCCGCCGGCATCGCGCTTAGTAGCTTCTCGAACGCGCGCTCCAGATAACCGGGATCCTTCGATTCGAGCGTCAGCTTGACGCGGTAGTCGGGATTGTCGATCACGGGATACGAGCCCAGCATCAGCTCGGGGAATCGGACGAGCAGATCGTTCAGGATTCCCGCGATTATGCCCTCCCCTTCGCGGGAATAAATCACCTTCAGATAATACGGCGCCTCGCGGAAGCGCTCGCGGATCGCGCTGAAGCGGTCCTGCAGCACCTTGGGGATGCCCGCGAAGATATAGACATTGCGCATCTTAGGCACCGGGCCGTACATCGACCAGTCGCCGATGAGCTCCACGCCTTCCGGCACCTCCGCCATGCGAAGCCGCGCCTCGTTGATGTTGGCGCCGTGCCGCTCGCGCAGCCGCCGCTCGAGGTCGGGATGCCTCACGACCTTGACGCCAAAGCCCCGGGCGACGCCGGCCATCGTGACGTCGTCGTGGGTCGGTCCGACGCCGCCGGTCGTAAACACAAAATCGAAGTCGCGCGAGAAGGCCGCGACCTCGCGGCCGATGAGCTCGATTTCGTCGGGAATGACGACGACGCGGCGCAGCTCGACGCCGAGCGCGCGCAGCTCCTTCGAGAGATAATGCGAGTTCGTGTCCTGGGTCTTGCCGGAGAGAACCTCGTTGCCGATGATGATGATGCCGGCGGTCTTCGCCATAACGGAACCGATTTTATACGAAAATCGCGTTCATGCCAGCCGCGAGAGGCGCTACAGATCGAACTCGCTGCAGCTCATGAAGAAATGGCATTGGGGATCGGAACAGACGAAGCGGCATTTGCGGTTGATGAGTTTCGCGCCGCAGACGGGACAAAACTCCCACCACTCATCCGGTTTTTCTTTCGGCGGCTCGGGCTCGGCCATCGCTGCTCCCTAAAAGAGGCCGGAAGCGATCAACTCCCTTGTAAGCGAATTCCCCGCCTTTGACAAGTTTTTTGTCGCGGCGCTCGCGCGGCGCCTACAGAAGCGGGTCGGTCAAATCGCGGCGGCAGCCCGCACCGGCGCAGCGTTTGAGATCCGAAACGCGTTTCGACAGCTCGGCAAGCAACTCCGGCGAGCTCGTGCGCGCGAGGTTATGCATCTCGTACGGGTCCGCGCGCACGTCGTATAGCTCCTTTTCGCCGGTCGCGTATTCGACGTAGAGATATTCCGTCGATCGCAGACCGTCGAACGAGGGTAGATTGCGGTGCGTCTTCGTCCGGTACTGGACGAAGAAATCGTGCCGCCATGGCGCGGATAGAGGCGTGCCGTGAAGCAGCGGCTTCAGCGAGCGGCCGTCGACAAAATCCGGCATCGCCACCCCCGCGAGGTCGGCGAGTGTCGGCGCGAGATCGATGTTGAGCGACATTTCGCTCGCCACTCTATGCGCCGCGACGCCCGGGCCGCGGACGATCAGCGGCACGCGGATATCCTCCTCGTAAGCGGTGCTCTTCCCTTCCCTGAGGCGATGCTCGCCGAGATGAAAGCCGTTGTCGGAAGTAAAGAAGATGTACGTGTTGTGGAGCCGCCCGTGTTTCTCCAGCTCCTGGACGATCTCCGCGACCATATCGTCGACCGACAGCATCGACTGCAGCCGCTTGCGGTACATTTGATCGATTTCGCTGATTTCCCCGGAAGTCAGCGGCTTCTTGTTGTGTATCCACGCCGGCCTCCCTTTCACGTCGGCGTTGAACGACTCCGGTCTCGGCGCCGTCGCGTTCGGGAACGCGCTGGCGTACTTCGGCGCCGGCGTCGCCGGCAAGTGCGGCGCCGAAGGCGCGAGATAAATGAAAAACGGTTGATTATGGTTGCTGCCGGCGCGCGCGATGAAATCGATCGTTTTGGCCGCGAGGACGTCGGTTTCGTAATCCTTCGGAGTGTCGCCGTACGCGACGTCGCGGCCGTTCTCGCTGAGGTGGTAGTCGTAGTAAGCATAGTGGTGGCCGATGAGCGCATACCACTCATCCCAGCCGGGCGGCACGTACGCGGGCGTGAGCTTGCCGGGATACCCGTTCAGGTATTTCCCCGCGAGCATCGTGCGATAGCCGGCCGACTTGAGCCAGGTCGCGACGGTCGATTGCTCGTTCCCCAGTTCATGGAATCTTTGGAAGCCGCCTTCCGGATAAAAATTGCTGAAGATTTGATGGTTGTGCGGATACTGCCCGCGCAGCAAAGAAGACCGCGACGGGCAGCACAGAGAATAAGTCACGAAATTATTCGAGAACACCGTTCCATGATCGGCGAGCAGGGCCTTGATTTTGGGTAGCAGCTCGACGGATTTGCTGTCGAGATCGTCGGTGTTGATGACGATGAAGTTGGGCCTCTCGTTTGCCGCAGGATGCGCCTTGCCGGCCGGCAGCGCGACCGCGCCGTAAGCGGCGACGGCAAGCGACGTGATGTAAAAAACGATCGCGCCGATTGCATGTCTGCCCAAGGTAAATTTCTTCCACATCATCGCATTCAGTATAACATTTGTATTAAATCGCGATAGCATGCGTATTACATCGTTGTAATGTGCGCGGCGGCTCTTTGTGTGGACTTCGGGGATAGCACGTAATATTATCACTGTTCGTATGTCGGCGACGCTGGTCCGAATCGACGGCTTGAAGAAATCCTTTGGCGATATCGTTGCCCTCGGCGGGATCTCGCTTCAGGCCCAAGCGGGAAAAATCTTCGGCCTTTTGGGGCCGAACGGGGCGGGAAAAAGCACGACCGTAAAAATTCTCGCCGGTCTGGTCGCGCCCGACGGCGGCAGCGCCGAAATCGCCGGGCGCGATGTCGTGAGGGAGCCCGCCGCCGCGCGCGCGGCGATCGGTTACGTGCCGCAGGAAGTCACCGTCGATCCCTATTTAACCGCCCGCGAGCATCTCGACTTTTACGCTGCGCTCTATCACCTGCCCATCTCAGTGCGAGAGGCGCGGATCCGGGAGGCGCTGTCGCTCGTCGGCCTCGTAGGCCAGGAGAAGCGCCGCGCTCGACGGCTCTCCGGCGGGACGAAAAAAAAACTCGATCTCGCCTGCGGGCTGCTGCACCGCCCGCCGGTGATCCTGCTCGACGAGCCGTCGCTCGGACTCGACGTCCAAGTCCGGCACGACGTCTGGAATCATATTCTCGAGCTGAAGCGGCAAGGCGCGGCGATCTTTCTCTGCACGAACTATATGGACGAGGCCGAGCGGCTGTGCGACGAGGTCGCGATTATCGACCGCGGACGCATCGTCGCCCAGGGGGCGCCGGAAGAGCTGAAGGGACGACTGCATCGCGACGTCGTCGCGGTCGAAGTCGCGGGATCGAATCATCATCAGGCCGATTCGGCCGCCGCACTCGAGCGCGCCTTGGCCGGTCTGTCGATTGTTCGCGAGGCGCGCCGCGAGGGAACGCGCCTGAAAGTGTACGTCGAAGGCCACGAGGCGGCGCTGCCGCAGATTGTCGAGACCGCCGCGCGCGCCGGCATCCCCGTTCAATCGATCACCTACAGCCGGCCCGGTCTCGATGAAGTTTTTCTACATTACGCCGGCCGCGCGTTTTCGGAAGAGGCGAACGGTGCGTGAATTCATCGAGGAGACGCACGCGCAATTCACGCGCTGGATGCTGCATTTGCGGCGCGAGCCGTTCAGCCTCGCGTTCAATTTGTTGAATCCGGTGATCCTCCTCGTCTTCATGGGGAGCGCCTTCCAAGGCATCGCGCGCGGGCCGCTCGGCGGCGACTACCGCGGCTATCTTCTGCCCGGGATCCTCGCGCTCACCACCTTCGGTAACAGCATGGCCGGCGGCATTCCGCTGCTGTTCGACCGCGAGAACGGCTCGCTCATGCGCCTGATGAGCGCGCCGATCTCGCGCGCTTCCATCATTCTCAGCCGGTTTTTAGCCGTCAACGTGAGCACGATGCTGCAGTCGCTGCTCATCCTGGTGCTCGGGATCGCCTTCGGCGTCAAGATAGCGACCGGCATAGGCGGCGTTCTCGCGCTCTTAGGCGTCGGCCTGCTGCTCGGCTTCGGCATCACGGCGATCTCGCTGATGCTCGCCTTCCGATTCGAAAATCACGGCGATTTCTTCGCGGTGATCGGCCTCACGTCGCTGCCGCTGACGTTCCTGTCCAGCGCGTTCGTCCCGCTCGACAGCCTGCCGGCGTGGATGCGCGCGATAGCGCTCGTCAATCCTATGACCTACGCGATCGACGCGATGCGCGCGCTGATTCTCACCGGCTGGAATTCGCAAGCGCTCGTCACGATGGTGGCGGTGCTGGTCGTCTTCGACGCAGTCATGCTGTGGCTCGGCTCGCGCGTGATCGGCCGACATCTGGGGTAACATGACGCCTGAAGAGAGAGAAGAGCGTATGGCCGAGCTGAAGCAACGCCGCCGCCGCGACCGCTGGCGCGCCTTGCTGATGCCTTTTTTTACCTTATCGCTCTTCCTTGTCGCCATTTCTTTCTGCATGTACCTGATCAAAAGCTGCCAGGAGCGCAGCGGAGTCCAGCCGCGCATGCCGATCCAGAAAGAGCCGGCGCCGCCGCAGCCGAAATAGAACTTCCCCCTTTGCTTGAACCCACTCCTAAGTTATAATTCGCTGTTCGCAACGCGAAGGCTATGCAGGATTTTGCAGTCATTTTGCTGGCCGCCGGTTTGGGAAAAAGGATGAATTCGGCCCTGCCGAAGGTCCTCCACCCGCTGGGCGGCAAACCGCTCGTCACACACGCGCTCAAAACGGCCGAAAGCCTGGAACCGAAGCGGATAGCCGTCGTCATCGGCCACGGCGCCGAAGCGGTGCGCGCCGCCTGCAACAGCGCAGCGGTGGCTTGGGTGACGCAAAAAGAGCAGCTCGGCACCGGACATGCCGTCGACTGCGCGAAGGATGTCTTCCAAAATTTCTCCGGGACGATCGTTATTTTAAACGGCGACGTCCCGCTGATCCGATCGGAGACGCTCCGCCGGCTGCTCGACTCGCATCACCAAACGCAGGCGGCACTGACGTTTGTCACCGCGCGGCTTTCCGACCCGCGCGGCTACGGCCGCATCGTCCGCGACGGCGCCGGCCGCGTGCTTCGGGTTGTCGAGGAGCGCGACGCGAGCCCCGAGGAAGCCGAGATCAACGAGATCAACGCCGGTATTTATGCGGTGGCCGCGGATTTCCTTTTTTCCGCGCTCGCCACGCTGACGAACGCGAACCGGCAAAAAGAATACTACCTGACCGACATCGTCGCGGCGGCTCTGCGCGCCGGCAAAACCGTAGCCGCGCTCGAGGCGGGCGATGCGCGGGAGATCCTGGGAATCAATTCGAGAGAGGAGCTTGCGGCCATGGAGAAGGTCCTGCAAGAGCGCATTAACCGCAAATGGATGGAGGCCGGCGTCACGCTGAAAGATCCGCAAACGACCTACATCGACGAGAGCGCGCGCATCGGGCGGGACACCACGATCGGACCCAACAGCCACATCCTGGGCGAGACGGTCATCGGCGAACGCTGCCGCATCGACGGCTCCGCTTATTTGGCCGACATGCGGATTGGGAACGACGTCCACGTAAAATTTTCCGTCGTCATGAGCGACGCGGAGGTCGGCGACGGGGCGATCATCGGGCCGTTCGCCCATCTCCGGCCCGGCACGAGCCTCGGCCGCAACGTGCACATCGGGAACTTCGTCGAGGCCAAAGCCGCGACGCTGGGCGACGGCACGAAAGCGAACCATCTCACCTACCTCGGCGATGTGACCATTGGACGCGACACCAACATCGGCGCCGGCACGATCACATGCAACTACGACGGTTTTAAAAAATACCCGACCAAGATCGGCGACCGGGTGCAGGTCGGCAGCGACTCGACCCTCGTGGCCCCGATCGTGATCGGCGACGACGCCTACATCGCGACCGCGACGACGGTGCGCCACGACGCTCCCGCCGGCGCGCTCATCTATAACGACCGCGCCGAAAAGGTGAAGCCGGGCTGGACCGAGCAAAAGCGGAAGAAAATGAGCGAGGGCAAAAGCTGATGTGCGGCATCGTCGGATATATCGGACGGCGCGAGGCCGCGCCGATCATTCTCGAAAGTCTTAGAAAGCTCGAGTATCGCGGCTACGATTCGGCGGGCATCGCGGTTCTGAACGGCGGCGGCGTCTCGGTGCATCGCTGCCTCGGCAAGCTCAACAACCTCGAAAAGCTTCTGGCCGCACGCCCGCTGGCCGGGAGCCGCGGCATCGGCCATACGCGCTGGGCCACGCACGGGAAGCCTTCCGAGATCAACGCGCACCCGCACCAGGCGGGCAGCGTCGTCGTCGTGCACAACGGCATCATCGAAAACTACCTCGAGCTGAAAGAATATCTGCTCGGCAAAGGCGCGCGCTTCGAGTCGGAGACCGACACCGAAATCGTCGCGCACCTCGTCGACGATAAGATCCGCCAGGGCATGGATTTCCTGACGGCCGTGCAGAAGAGTCTGAAGGAGATCCAAGGCTCCTACGCGCTCGTCTTCATGAATCTCAACGATCCGGAGCGCCTGATCGTCGCGAAAAATTCCACTCCGATCGTGCTCGGCTCCGGCAACGGCGAGACGCTGATCGCTTCGGACATTCCGGCGCTGCTCGAGCACACGCGAAAAGTCACCTTCCTGGAAGACGGCGAAGTCGCTGAGGTGAAGGCGACCGGCTTTCGCGTCATGAACGGCAGCGGCAAGACGATCAGCCGCCCAGTCAAAGAAATC
>DATFWH010000252.1:0-6488 GCA_035259465.1 Binatia bacterium | reverse complement strand
AACCGGCTCGCGGGCTGGGTCGAGCGGCATCCGGAGAGTCCCGGCTGGTTTTTCGCCAGCGGCTATTTTTATCGCGACGGCGCGCGCCGTATCTACCGCAAGCGGGAAGATTTCTATCATTGGTGCGGCACGAGCTATATCGCGCGCTACGATCTGCTGCCGCTGCCGGAGAGCGGCGGGATCGAGCGGGTCGATTCCCGTGCGTTCCGTCACTTCGCGCTGAAAGAGAAGCTCGCGCGGCAAGGCGCCGCGCCGCTGCCGTTTCCCGGCGCCGTTTATGTCCAGACAAAGCGCGGCGAAGCCACCCATACGCGCGGCGTGATCGCCTGGACGCTCAAGCATCGATCGCGGCGGCTGCTGCATCACGCGGAGCAAAGCGTCCTTAATCTCTTCCGCTCCGAGCCGCTGACGCCGGCCATCGCAGCCGAGTTCGGATTGTATCCCGTGTCGGCGGAGAAGCAGTGAAAGAAACCATTTACGCATCGAAGATCGCGCGGGCGATCTGGCTTATCGCTGTCGCCGGCGGCCTCGCGCTGCGCCTTTACATGGCCGCTCAGCCGCCGATCGTCACGCCCGACTCGACCGACCGCTACGAGCCTTTGGCGCGCCGGATCGTCGCGGGCCAAAGCATCGTTCGGTCCCCCGCCGCATCGTACGGACCGACAAGGGTCAATCAGCCCGGGTATCCGTACTTCCTCGCGGCGGTCTATTCCGTCGCGGGCGAAAATCGCCGCGCCGTCGTTATCGCGCAAGCGGTTCTCGAAGGTCTGACGGTGGTGATAATTCTCATCCTCGCGCGCCGCGCCGGCCTCGCGCCGCTGAGCCGCGCGGTCGTCGCTCTCTTGGCGCTTCTGTGCCCGGTTCTGCCGCTGCTCACGCGCGCGATCTGGAGCGAGACGCTCGCGACGACGGCTCTCGCTGCGACGCTGCTTGCATGGCTCGGCGCGGTCCGCAACGCGCGGCCGGCATCGTGGATGCTCGCGGGCGCAGGCACGGCGCTATGTTGGCTCGTTCGGCCGGATTTTATCCCGACGATAGTTTTGCTTTCGGCGGCCGTATTGATCGTCTGCGGACGCGCGCTCCCCTTCCGCCGCGCCGCTCTCGCTGCCGCGGCGTTCGCCGCGACGCTGACACCGTGGCTGGCGCAGAATTACGTCCAGCTCGGAAAGATCGAGCCGCTGAGCGCTTACGGCGTTATCTTGGAGCGCGCGTACGTGCGCTGGCTCGATACGTGGGTCGACGACGTGAGCCAGCTCGCGCCCTACTGGTGGTACCGGAGCGACCCGGCTTCGCCGTCTTATTTTCCGCCGGACAAAGTTATCGACCCGCAGGAGAGAGCGCTGGCGGAGTCCGCTCTCGCCGAGGCGCGCGCGGCGCGCAGTTTCAATATCGAGCCGGTGAGAAAAGCTTTCGACGAGCTGAGCGCCAAGGCGCGGAGTGAGCGGCCGTTCCGCACATTTATCATCGTGCCGCTCAGGCGCCTCGCCTCGACCTGGGTCAACCTGGCCGCCTACGCGAAAAGCTCGGCCGCGCGCATTGTTTGGGTGCTGCTGCTTCTCGCCGCATCGGCGGGCGCAGGCTGGGGCATAAGACATCGGTTCGACCTGAGCCTCCTTTTACTCGCGACCGTGATCGGCCGCTCGGCGCCGCCGGCCGCTTTCGCCATCGCCGTCGAGCCGCGCATCGTCGTCGAAGCATTGCCCGCCGTTTTTATCTTCGTCGGTTTTTTCTTTCAGGCCGCGTGGGAGTGGAAATATCCGAACGCGGCCGCGGCCTAGGACAATCTTCCGCACGCGCCGCGCGAGGATCGCTCCACATGTGCGTGTTTTTGCGCCTGAATTCCGCCCGCTCTTTTTAACAATTTTTTAATCCTTCGCGCCGCGATTTTAATTTGGCCGCGCGCGCCGGGCCTCTTAACATCGAGGCATGAGCGCATACTCCCCGGTTGCCGCGAAGCGGCGCAACCCGGTCAAGAATCTCATCTTCGGCAAACCTAAGGACCCGCTCGACCCGAAGGTCTTCCATCAGGTCTCGCTCGTCGCCTTCCTCGCCTGGGTCGGGCTGGGCTCGGACGGCCTCAGCTCGTCGGCTTACGGGCCGGAAGAGGCGTTTCGCGCGCTCGGCGACCAACACTATCTCGCCGTCGCGCTGATCCTCGCGACCAGCATCACCATCTTCGTCATCGCCTACGCCTACTCGCGCATCATCGAGCACTTCCCCTTCGGCGGCGGCGGCTACATCGTCGCGACGAAGCTGCTGGGCTCGGCCTTCGGCGTCGTCTCCGGCTCGGCGCTCGTCGTCGACTACATTCTCACGATCTCGGTCTCGATCGCCGCCGCGGCCGACGCGATCTTCAGCTTTCTGCCGCACGACTTGCACGCCTGGAAGCTGACGGTCGAGTTCGCCGCGATCGGCATGTTCATGCTGATGAACATCCGCGGCGTCAAAGAATCGGTCACGGTGATCGCGCCGATCTTTCTCCTTTTCATCCTCACGCACGTCGTCGTGATCCTCGGGACTATCGGGCTCCATTTCGGCGCGATCCCGCAGGTCGCGGGCGAAGTGCGCGCCGGCTTCGCGCACGGAGTCTCGACGCTCGGCTGGGGCGGCCTCGCCGCGCTCTTCCTCTTCGCCTACACGCGCGGCGCGGGAACGTACACCGGCATCGAGGCGGTCTCGAACGGCCTCCAGATCATGCGCGAGCCGACGGTCGAGACGGGCAAAAAGACGATGCTCTACATGGCGACCTCGCTCGCGCTTACCGCCTGCGGGATCCTTCTCTGCTACCTGCTGATCCACGCCGTGCCGGTTGAGGGCAAGACGATGAATGCGGTCCTCATCGAAACCTTCGCCGACGGTTTTCGCTGGGGCGGTCTGCCGCTCGGACACTGGATCATCATTCTCACGCTCGCGAGCGAAGCGGCGATCCTGTTTATCGCCGCGCAGACGGGCCTCATCGACGGCCCGCGCGTCATGGCGAACATGGCGGCGGATTCCTGGCTGCCGCACCGCTTCGCCCATCTCTCCGAGCGCCTCACCGTGCAGAACGGCGTCGTCCTCATATCGACCTCCGCGGCGCTGACGCTTCTCTACACCAGCGGCGAGACGAGCCTGCTCGTGCTCATGTACTCGATCAACGTATTTCTCACCTTCTCGCTCTCCGAATCCGGCATGGTGCGCTATTGGATCCACCACCGCCGGGAATACCGCGACTGGAAGCGCCACATCTCGATTCACATCACGGGTCTGATCCTCTGTCTCTCGATCCTCGCCGTGATGATCGTCGAGAAATTCAGCCAGGGCGGCTGGGTCACGATGGCGATCACCGCGGGCTTCATCTCGCTCTGCTACGCCGTCAAAACGCACTACGACCGCGTGCGCACGGCGCTCAAAGGGCTCGACGAGACGCTGATCAATATCCCGTTCCGGCCGGACCTCCGCCCCGTACCGTCGAAGCAGCCCGGCGCGGCGACCGCGGTCATCATCGCCCGGGGATTCGACGGCGTGACGATCCATACGCTGCTCAACATTCAAAGGCTCTTCCCGAATCACTTTAAGAACATCGTCTTCGTCTCCGTCGGCGTCATCGATTCGGGCCGCTTCAAAGGCGCGCGCGAAATCGAGAATCTCAGGAAGGCGAAAGAAGAGGACTTGAAGAGCCTGGTCGAGTTCGCCAACGCGCTCGGCTGGTACGCCGAATCGCGCCTGACGCTCGGCGTCGATCTCCTCGCCGAGCTGGAGAAGCTCTGCAACGAGGCGGTGCGCGATTTTCCGACCGCGGTCTTTTTCGCCGGCAAGCTCGTCTTCGAGCGCGAGTCGCTTTTCTCGCGACTGCTGCACAACCAGACGCCCTACGCGCTCCAGCGGAGACTCTATTTCAGCGGGCACAACATGATGATCCTCCCGATCCGCGTCTATATATCCTCCGGTCAGGCGCCGGCGACCGCCTAAATCGCGTCACAGGAAAGTCTCTTTTGCATACTCAAATAATGGTCTGACCACTCGCCCATGAGCCGCAAACAAGAGCTTTCTCCAGGGCAGACGCTTGACCGCTACCAATTGATCGACGTCATCGCGCGCAGCGGCATGGCGACCGTCTATCGAGCGCGAGACGTGGACAGCGCGGAAGTGATCGCGCTCAAAGTGCCGCACTTTGAGTGTGAAGCCGATCTCGTCTTTCACGAGCGCTTCCTGCGCGAGGAGCAGATCGGCCAGCGGATGGATCACCCGGCGGTCGTAAAGGTTTTTCGGCCGGAGCAAAAAAGCCGCGTCTATCTCGCGATGGAGTACGTCGAGGGCGAGCTCATGAGCGAGCACCTCGCCGTCGAAACGCGGCTGCCCGAGGAAGTTGCGCTTCGCATCGCGTGCGAGATTGCCGATGCTCTTGTCTACCTGCACGAGCAGCAGGTCGTGCACCGCGACTTAAAGCCGGCCAACGTCATGATCCAGCCGAACGGCAACGTCAAGCTCATCGATTTCGGCATCGCCATGGACACGACGCTGCGCAAAATGACCTGGACGCGCATGTCGCATGCGCTCGGCACGCCGAACTACATGGCGCCGGAGCAAATCAAGGGTCTGCGCGGCGACGCGCGTACGGACGTCTACAGTCTCGGCGCGATCCTCTACGAGATGCTGACCGGCCAAGTGCCGTTCCCGGCAGAAAATGTCTTTGCCCAGATGCGCTCGAAGCTCGCCGGCAATCCGATCCCGCCGCGCGAACTGCGGAGCGATATATCGCCCGAGGTGGAGGAAATCGCCCTGCGCGCTCTCGAGCGCGATCCGAGCGACCGATTTCAGAGCGCTCTCGAGCTACGCGAGGCGCTTGCGCATCCGAAAAGCGTGCGCCTTACCGACCGCGCCGCCCGTCAGTCCCATAAACCGCGCGTACCGCGCTGGCTGCACGTACCGTTAATCGTATTAAGCGTCCTCGCCGCCTACGCAATCTCAATCTTGTTTTTTTCCGCCATCGCTCCGTGGGCAGCGCGCGGTCGCCCCGCCGCTACCGTTCCAGCCGCTTCCCCGCCGCGCTGACGTGATTATCCAACGTAAAACCAAGGCCTTGGGCGTTAACATTCTTTTAGCACTTCAAGGCCCGGTTTTAATTTGGCTCCTACAAGAGCGGTGCTTAATCTGAAGTCGTAGCAGAAGGAGCTTCGATGTTCGACTTGATTCTGATTGCCGCGACCGTCGTCTTTTTCATCTTGTCGTGGTGGTACGTCAAAGGCTGCGACCGCATCTAGGAAAATTTTATGGGACTCGAATATCTACTCGGACTCATCGTGTCGTTTGTGATTTTAGGCTATCTGCTCGTGGCGCTTTTGTGGCCCGAGCGGTTCTAAGGGATTTTTTATGACGCTCAACGGCTGGCTTCAGATTCTGTTTTTCTCGGCGCTTATCCTGGCGATCACAAAGCCGCTCGGCGTCTACATGTTCCGCGTCTTCGAAGGCGACCGGCAGCCGCTGCCGCGCTTTTTCGGGCCGATCGAACGGCTGCTCTACCGGCTCTGCGGCGTCGACCCTCGGCAGGGCCAGGACTGGAAAGCCTACACGCTCGAGCTGCTGATTTTCAGCGCCGTCACGCTGCTGGTTACATACGCAATCCAACGCCTGCAGCAAATCCTGCCGCTGAATCCGCAGAGCTTCGGACCGGTCGCGGCGGACCAAGCCTTCAACACCGCTTCGAGCTTCACCACGAACACGAACTGGCAGTCGTATACCGGCGAATCCACGATGGGCTATCTCACGCAGATGGCGGCGCTCGCGTGGCATAACTTTCTTTCCGCCGGCGCCGGCATCTGCGTCCTGCTGGCGCTCGCGCGCGGCCTCACTTATCGCCTGCAGCCCGGCGAGAACAGGACTCTGGGCAATTTTTGGGTCGACCTCACCCGCTCCATTCTCTACGTTTACCTGCCGATCTGTATTCCGGTTGCCCTGTTGCTGGTCGCGCAAGGCGCGATCCAGAATTTTTCGCCCTACATCGATGTAACGACGCTCGAAGGAGCGAGGCAGACGATTCCGATGGGGCCGGTCGCGTCGCAGGAAGTGATCAAAGAGCTCGGCAACAACGGCGGCGGATTTTTCAACGCCAACAGCGCCCATCCGTTCGAGAACCCGACGCCGTTCACCAACTTGATAGAGATGCTGCTGATCTTCGCCATTCCCGCGGCGCTGACGTACATGTACGGCCGCATGGCGCGGAGCCAGAGGCAAGGCTGGACGATCTTCGCCGCCATGACGCTGCTGTATCTGGTCGGCGTGACTGTGGCCTATAAGTACGAGACCACACCCAACCTGGCGGTGCAGCAGGCCGCCGTCGATCAATCCTCCGGAAATTTGGAAGGCAAGGAGACCCGCTTCGGCGTAGCGAATTCGGCGCTGTTCGCGACGATCACCACCGCCACGTCCACGGGCGCAGTCAATTCGATGCACGACAGCTTCACGCCGCTGGGCGGCCTCGTGCCGCTGGCAAACATACAATTGGGCGA
>DATFWH010000251.1:0-3129 GCA_035259465.1 Binatia bacterium | reverse complement strand
AATTTCTTTTTCAATGCGGCGAGGCCCGGCGCGGTGTCCCATTCTTCGGGTCTGAGATATCGCGCCGCGATGCCGAGCTGGTTGAGATAGCCCGGCGCCTCCGGCGCGCCGTGATCGGCCGCGAGCACGATGAGCGTGTTTCTGAGACCCACCCGCTTATCCACGTAAGCGAACAAACGCGCGAGCGTCCGGTCGAGGCGCAGCAGGTTGTCCTCGCTCTCCAGGCTCGACGGGCCGAAGATGTGCCCGACGTAATCGGTCGATGAAAAGCTGATCGAGAGGTAGTCCGGAACGTCGTGGCGGCCGAGCTGCTCGCGGTCGATCAGCGTCTCGGCGAAATCGAGCGTCAATTCGTCGCCGACCGGGCTGATTGTGAGACGCGTCAGAAAGTCCTTTTCCCCTGCCTTACCGAACGGATGCGGGAAAACGCGTCCGTAGCCTTGGTAGTCCGTCTCCCACGGCATGTCGTCCGCGGCGCCGTAGACATAAGTGGACTTGTCGCGCAGCAGCTCCCAGGACTTGCCGCTATAGGCGCGCGCCAGCTTCTTATTGTTCCACTCGTCCACCCATGCCGGGTAGCGGTCGTAATAGAACGAGCTCGATACGAAATCGCCGGTTGCTTTCGAGAACCAGAAGGCCTTGCCGGCGTGACCGGCGAGCGGGATGGCGCCGCGGTCTTTGACCGACACGCCGAAAATCTTCGACCGCCCGGCGTAGCGGATCGCCAGCTCGTCGCTGAAGGTCGAGACGAGAATCGCCGCCGGCGAACGGCCGTCGGTCGCGGCGAGCTTCTGCGTCGGATCGAACTCCGTCGCTTTATTGACGTCCGCGCCGGGCGTCAGGATGTGGTAGCGGCTGTCTTCGGTGTTGTAGGCGAGCTTGCCAGTTCTGCGGTCGAGCCAGACGTTGGCGACCATGCCGTGCGCCGCCGGGTCGGCTCCCGTCGCGAGCGTCGTGTGTCCCACGACGGTCTCGGTGTTGGCATGCGCGTGATGCGCGTCCGCGTACCAGATGCCGTGCTGCACGAGATAGCGGAAGCCGCCGTCTCCCATGCGGTCGAGATAGCGTCCGGGCAGGTCGCCGCGGAGCTGGTCGGTGGTGACCTGCAAGATCAGCTTCGGCGCGGGGCCGCCGTCGTTCCACGCCGGCGGAGCGACCGCGGCTTGCGCGACGCTCGCCGCGAAAACCACCGCTGCAAGGACGGCGTGCGTAAGGAGTTTCAGGACAGTGCGTTGCAGGATCGCGGCGGCCACGATTTCTTTGCCGAGCACGCGGATTCGTTCACAACGCGGCGCGCGCGGGCGCCGCGCGCCCCGGCGCGCTCGAAAACACATGCCAGAGAACGATCACCGGCACCACGGCCCACAGCGCCGCGCGCAGGATGTCTTCTCCCTCGAAAACCGCGCCCACGACCAGCAGTAAATTGAGAACGGCGGCGACGGCGCCGCAAGAGCGCGCCCAGCCGCGCCCGGCGAATTCGCCGAACGCGAACAGCACGTACAAGAGCGCGATCATGACGACGAACGCGCCGCGCACATAAGCGAACATCGCAATGGCTGGAAGGAGCAGAAGGCCCCGCTCCATCAGGTCGCTTCCGATATCGAACCAGTGGAGTGACCGGAGCGCGCCGAGAGCGGCCTGGGCGAGCGCCAAAACCGCCACCACCGTCATGCGATTGCGCGTTCCCACGTTTTCTACCTCCCCATGCGCCGGTCGTACGCGCGCGATAGGCGCGACGCGAGATCGCTGTTCGATCCTTGCGGGCCGCGCGCATTGAATTCCACGCGCACGCTGCCGTCGGCCTGAGTAAACACATTGACCGTGACGTCCTGATCGCCGCGCACGCCGGTGATCACGCCTCGCGAGCGGTCTTCGTTGGTAATCCGCACGCCCTCGTCGTACGCGGCACCGCGCGCCGCCTCCCACGAGCGGTCGAAGCTGGTCGGGCCCGGCCCGTATGGGGACGGCCCGTAGTAATAACAGCCGGCGATCGATAGAGTCGCGGCGACTAGGAGCATGATCGCGCCGCGGCGCGATTTATTAGCGACGGCGTTTGCGGTGGAATGCATCTCTCCTCCTTGGCTTCACCGCGCGAGCGGCACCATGAGCGAACTGCGCATCGGGTCGAGCTGGCGCGCGTTCTCTTCCCTGACGATACGCTCGACCTCCTGCATTTGCTCGATCTTCGCCCGATTGGCCTCCTCGGTGCGGTCGATTTCCGCCAGCAACTGACGGATTCGCTCCGCGCGCTGCGCGCGGGTGGTCCGACGGGCGGCGACGCCGTCGGTCAGTGCGCGGTCCTCGGCGATCGCCTTGCGGTAAATATCCGGCGTCAAGGAGCTCGAGACCAGGTACTGCTCGATGCCCCGGTAGACGCAGTCGCGCCACGGACGCTCGCTGGCGCCGAGCTCGTACGGCCCGAGCGCCGCGCCGGCTTCGGGGCTGTAGCCGTACTCCGCGGTGCATTGCGCGACGTGGCCGCGAAAATCCGCCCGCGCCGCGCCGATGTCGCGCGATCCCGAGCCGCAGGCCGCGGAGAAGAGCGTCCCGGCCGCCAGGCCGAGCACGGCGGGCGTCATATTTCTCGCGAGCGTCATTTATTATTTGCTCGCCGTGTCGATTTTCGCTTCAGCCCAGGTCTTGTCCGGATTGTATTCCTTCATAGCCGCACCGGCGGCGGCGGTGTTTTTGCCCAAGTCCTTTTGCAGCACCTTGCCGTCATAATTGACGATAAACGTCATGATCCCGGAGTTGCCGTATTCGACGGGGTAGGCGACTACTGCGAAGCCCCCCATCATGTTGCCCTTAACGATGTAGCTGTACGCGCCGCCCGGCGCATTCTTCCCCTGGGCAGTCAGAATTCGATACTGATATCCGTGATACGACGGCGCGCCGCTTTTGTATCCCTCATTCCTCGCCTGCTTCATGATCGGTCCGAGCGGGCTCTCCGGCTCGCCGGGTTTAGCGTCCCAGTAGAGGCCGTTTTTCTTCCCGGGGTCGCTGATGAACTTTTTCGCGTAGTCGTGCAGACCATTTTTGTCCAGATCTTTCATGGCGTACTCGCGCTGGGTGTCGACGACCGCGAGCAGGGTGTTGATCGTGAACAGCTCGTTCTCGCCGATGCGGCGG
>DATFWH010000250.1:0-4007 GCA_035259465.1 Binatia bacterium | reverse complement strand
CGCAGGTCTTCGACGACCTGCCGACGTGGAAGCAAATTCTTTTCACGCCGATCGAGCAGCGGATGGAAATTTTCCGCGATCCAGCCGCGCGGCGAAAGCTCCACGCCGAGGCCGTCGAGGGCGGCTTTCGCTCGCGCTTCTCGCGCCGCTGGGACCTGGTTTATCTGATCAAGGCCGCCACGGAAAAAAACAAGGCGCTGGAAAAGAAGAGCGTCGCAGAGATCGCCGCGATGCAGAACAAGGACGTGCTCGACGCATTCCTCGACCTCTCGCTGGAAGAAAAACTCGAGACGGTCTTCCAGACCTCGAGCAACAACGGCGACGAGAAAGCCGTGGCCGAAATTCTCCGCAGCCCGTCCACGCTCGTCGGACAATCCGACGCCGGCGCGCATTTGATTTACGATGCCGGCTACGGCTACGCGACGCGCTTTCTCGGCCATTGGATCCGCGACCGCAAGATCATGACGCTCGAAGAAGGCGTGCGGAAGCTCACGTTCATGGTCGCGTCGATCTACGGCCTCAACGATCGCGGGCTCATCCGCCCCGGCCTGGCGGCCGATCTCGTTCTCTTCGATCCCGACGAAGTGAGCGACTGCGAGCCCGAAGCGGTCAACGATCTGCCCGGCGGCGAAAAGCGGCTCGTGCAGAAAGCCAAAGGCGTTCACATGACGGTCGTCAACGGCCAAGTGCTGACGGAAGACGGGCGCCACTCGGGCAATTTGCCCGGCCGCGTACTCGGCCGCGTCGAGCGGCCGATCGGCTAGCCATGTATTACGGCGAGAAAGGCGTGGTCGGACTCGTCAAGCCGACCTATCGGCCCGGCTCGATGGAGAGCTTCATCAAGCTCATGCCCGAGGGCGTCGGCTTCATTCCGTCCCACGTCGGCATCCGCGCCGGCAACGAAAAAGAATTTCAGGAAGCGCTCGCGGTCGCGGAAAAGAAAGTCGCGAAGCTCGCCGAGCGCGGCGCCGACGTCGTGATGATCATGGGCGCGCCGCCCGCGATGGTGCGAGGCCACGGCGCCGACCGCGCGATCGCCGCCGAGCTCACAAAGAAATACGGCGTGCCGGTGCTGATCGCGACGATCGCGCAGGTCCAGGCGTTCCGCGCGCTCGGCATCAAGAAGCTCGTCGGCATCACCTATTTCCAGGGCGAGATCAACCGGAAGTTCGCCAAATTTCTGGAAGACGACGGCTTTGAGGTCGCGGCGATGGATGGCATCGAGGTCCCGTTCAAAGACGCCGGCAAGCTCTCGCAGGAACAAATTTACAATTTCGCCAAGAAAACTTTTCTTCAACACCCTGGCGTAGACGGCATCTATATGCTCGGCGCCGGCTGGCACAACCTGCCGATCATCGAAGCGCTGGAGCGCGATCTGAAGACGAACGTCGTCTCCAGCATCCCGGCGCAGGTCTGGGCGACGAAGAAGCAGCTCAATCTCCGCGAGCCGCTCAAAGGGTACGGCCGGCTGCTCGCGGAGATGCCTTAGAACTCGATGAGAAGGAATATTTTTCTCGGCGTCATTCTTTGCGTCGCGCTGATGCCGCTCCTCGCCGCCGCCGCCGAAGTGCGCGACAAGGCGGAGGCTGAAGGCAAAGTCGCCTTCTATGCGTCGATGACGGCGACGGACGCCAAGGCGCTGGTCGACGGCTTCAAGCAAGCATATCCCAAGATCGACGCCGAGTTTTATCGCACCAGCGACTCGCAGCTGATGGAAAAGATGCTGACCGAGGGCCGCGCCGGTCGGTCGCTGTGGGACGTCGTCTGCGAGACCGGCTTCTACGGCCATCTATTGAAGAAGCGCGGCATGTTGGCCGCGTACGATTCGCCGGAGCGAAAATTTTACCGCGACGCCTACAAAGACCCGCAGGGGTTGTGGACCTCGATCTACACGACGTACGCCGTCTTCGGCTACAACACGCGCAACGTGCCGAAGACGAGTGTGCCGAAATCTTACGAAGATCTGCTCAAGCCGGAGTGGAAAAGCCTGGTCGGAATCGAATCGCGCGCCTACGAGTGGTTCGCGACGACGATGCGGAACATGGGCGGTGAGGAGAAAGGGCTCGCGTTCATGCGCCGCCTCGCGCAGCAGCTCCAGCCGCGCCCGGGAAGAACGCTCGTCGCGCAGCTCGTCGCCGCAGGCGAGTACAAAGGATCGGTCTCGGTCTATTCCCAGAGCTACGAGGTCTTGAAGCAGAGCGGCGCGCCGGTCGATTGGGTGCCGCTCGATCCGGTCTACGCGAGCATTCATCCGACCGGCATCAACGCCAAGGCGCCGCATCCGAACGCGGCGCGGCTGTTCATGGACTTTCTCCTATCGAAGAAGGGCCAGGAGATCCTGCGCGCCGCGCGGCGCATCCCGGACCGCATCGATACGCCGCCCGACCCGCCGCGGCTCATCGAGGGCATCCGTCCGGCGGTGACGTCGGGCGATGTCTACGACAACTTCGACAAGTACATCAAGCTCTACGAAGACACTTTCAAGTTCCCGAAATAAGCTCATGCGCGTCGTCGTCCACGGACTCACCAAGACCTACTTCAGCGGGCGCAAACTCGAGAAGCGCGTCCGCGCGCTCGGGGGCGTCGACCTCGAGGTCCGCGACCGGGAATTCTTCGGCGTGATCGGGCCGACCGGCTGCGGCAAGACGACGCTGCTCCACATTCTCGCCGGCCTGGAAAAACCGACCGCCGGCTCGGTCGAGTTCGTCGGCGATAAGCGCACCGAGGCAATGGTCTCGATGGTGTTTCAGGACGCCGCGCTGATGCCGTGGCGCACCGTCTCTGAGAACGTTCCGCTCGGGCCGGAGTTCCGCAACCAGCCGGTGCCGATCTACAAAAGAGCCACGCAGTATTTCCTCGAGGTAGTGCGCGTGCTGGATTTCAGCGGCGCGCATCCCGGCGAGCTGTCCGGCGGCATGAAGCAGAAAGTCGCCATCGCGCGCGCGCTCGCAAACGATCCCGAAGTGATCGTGATGGACGAGCCGTTCGCCAACCTCGACGCGCAGACGCGGTTGCTGCTGCGCGAAGAATTGCTCAACATTTGGGAGAAGCATAAAAAAACCGTCATCCTCGTCACGCACAACATCGAGGAAGCGGTCATGCTATGCGACCGCGTCGCGGTCATGAGCGCCGCGCCCGGCGTAGTGAAAAGCATCGTCCCAATCGACATCCCGCGACCGCGCGGCTTCAAGACGATGCAGGACCCGGACTACATCAAATGCCTCGAAAAAATCTGGGAGCTTTTGCGCAGCGAGGTTGACCGCGCGATGCGCGAGAACCACCGCTCCGGCCCCGAGGAGGAGCCGCCGCCGCGGCGCAAGTCGATCTTCGACTGGTGGTAAAAAATAGTTTCGAGTTTCAAGTTTCAGGTTTCGAGTTAAAAAGTCAGGAGAAATAAAAATGGCGGATAGAGTTCTCAAGGTCGCGGTCGCCGGCCTCGGCGTCGGCAGCACGCAGATTATTCCGGCGATGGCGCAGATGGAAGGCATGAAGCTGGTCGCCGCGGCCGACTTTCGCAAGGACGCGGTCGAAACCTTCAAGGAAAAATACGGCGGCCGCGGCTACGACAGCGTCGAGAAGCTCTGCCAAGATCCGGATGTCGAGGCGGTCTGGGTCTCGACGCCGAACCAGTTCCACTGCGAGCACGTGATCACCGCCGCGCGGCACGGGAAGCACGTGGTGGTCGAAAAGCCGATGGCGCTCTCGATCGCGGAGTGCGAGAAGATGGTCGCCGAGGTCGAGAAAAACAAAGTGAAGCTTCTGTGCGGCCATACCCAGAGCTTCAACCCCGCGATCCGCGCGATGCGCCGCGAAATCGTCTCCGGCGAGCTCGGGCCGGTGCGCGCGCTCCACACCTGGATGTTCACCGACTGGATGCTGCGCCCGCGCATGCCGCAGGAATTGGATTTGAAAACAGGCGGCGGCGTCGTCTATCGACAGGGACCGCATCAGATCGACACGATACGCCTGCTCGGCGGCGGCATGGTAAAAAGCGTCCGCGCCGTCAC
>DATFWH010000249.1:0-2065 GCA_035259465.1 Binatia bacterium | reverse complement strand
GGCTTCTCGATCGACCTCGTCGAGCAGTTCGTCGCGCCCGCCCTGTCGAAGAAGCTCGGCAAGTCCGTCAAAGTCGAGAAGAAGGAATCGGCGCCGCCGACGCGCATCCCGCTGCTCACCTCTAATTCCGTCGACCTCATCGCCGAGACGATGACGGATACGAAAGAGCGGCGCGAGAGCGTCGACTTTAGCCTCACCTTCTTTTATACGGGCGCGCAGTTTCTGGTGAAGAAAGGCAGCGCGATCACCGGCATCGAATCGGTCGCGGGCAAGCGCGTCGCAGCGCAGCAGGGCGCGACCAACTCGCGCATTCTGCGCGAGCGCGTGCCGAGCGTAAAACTCGTCGAGTTTCCCGACCAGCCCGCCGCCGTTCAGGCGCTCGCGCAGGGCCGTGTCGAAGCCTACACGAACGACGGCATCCAGCTCGCCGGCCTCAAAGCGAAAGCGAAGCGGCCCGACGACTGGGCGATCGTGGGGAATTTTTACTCGAGCGATCCCTACGGCATGGCGATGCGTAAGAATGAGCCCGATTTCCGCAATGTCGTCAATCAGGCGCTGGCCGACGCGATCGATTCGGGAAAATACTTCGAGCTCTACGATAAATATTTCGGCCCCAAAGGCGAGCTGCCGTATCCCCTCACGCCCGAGATGAAGCGTCAGCTGCAAAACTCCGCCGCCGAGTTCCGCAAAGCCGCGGCGAAATGAGCTACCAGTTCGATTGGTCGGTTCTCTGGGGCGCGCAGGCGCGGCAGTGGCTGATCGAGGGCGTCGCGACGACGCTCGCGATTTCCGCTCTCGCCTGGCTGATCGCGCTCGCGCTGGGGATTCTGACCGGCGCTCTGCGCAGCCTGAAGTTCGCGCCGCTGCGCATGCTCGCGGCGGCGTACGTCGAATTTTTCCGCAACGTGCCGCTGCTCGTCTGGATGTTTTTCTGGTATTTCGCCGTCCCGCCGCTGCTGCCGCAGCAGCTGCAGGACTGGCTCTACGACCATGGCGCGGAGTTCGCCGCCGGCACCGCCGCGCTCGGCGTCTACCACGGCGCGCGCTTCTCGGAAATGATCCGCGCCGGCATTCAAGCGATTCCTAAGACGCAGCTCGAGGCCGCGCTTTCCACCGGCCTCAGCACCGCGCAAGCTTTCCGCCTCGTGATTCTCCCGATCGCGCTGCGCCTCATCGTCCCGCCGCTGACGAACGAGACGCTGAACCTGCTCAAAAACTCGTCCGTTGCGCTCACGATCGGGGTGGCCGAGCTGACGTTTCAAACGCGGCAAATAGAGACCTATACGGCCAAGGCTTTCGAGGCGCTGACGGCCGGGACGCTGATCTACCTGATCCTCTGCCTCGTCATCGCGCGGGTCATGGCTCGGGTCGAGCGGCGCGTCGCGATCCCGGGCATGATCGCCGGCGGCGGAGAGCATTAGATGGACTTCGGCGTCATCGAGCGGAACTGGAATTTTCTTCTCGTCCAGGGATTGATCGGCATCGGCAACTTCGCCGGCGGCACGCTCAGGCTCGCCGTTCCGGCGATGCTGCTGGGATTTTTTTTGGGACTATTCGTCGGCCTCGGACGGCTGGCGAAAAGCCGCTGGGTCCGCACGCCGGCGACGATCTACGTCGAACTGTTCCGCGGCGTACCGCTCGTTATGGTGATCTTCTGGTTCTGGTTCATCCTGCCGCGGGCGCTCGGCGTTGCGCTGCCGGAGTACGGCGTCGCGCTCGCGGCCTTCGTGATCTTCGAGGCGGCTTATCTGGGCGAGATCGTGCGCGCGGGCATTCAATCGGTGCCGCGCGGCCAGGTCGAGGCGGCGGAATCGACCGGGCTAAGCTCCGTGCAGGCGACGCGGCTCGTCGTTTTGCCGCAGGCGCTGCGCAACATGATTCCGGCGCTTGTCACGCAGTTCATCGTGCTGTTCAAGGATACCTCGCTCGCCTCGATCATCGGCTATCTCGATCTCACCAAGGCGGCGCAGATCGTCAACAACCGCGAGATTCGCCCGTTCGAGCTATACCTCTTCATCGCGGTCGTCTACTGGCTCTGCGCCTACGCCATGTCGCGCTACGCGGG
>DATFWH010000248.1:0-6371 GCA_035259465.1 Binatia bacterium | reverse complement strand
GTGGCGAGGGCTTTTCGCTCATCTGGCCGGACGGCTCGCCGATCAAGCGCTACGACTGGCACGAGGGCAGCATGGTCGTGCCGCCGGACCGCTGGTGGCACCAGCACTTCAACACCGGCGCGAAGCCGGCGCGCTATCTCGCGCTCCGCGCGTTCGGCAGCAAGAAGTACCGCGGGGTCGCCGCGAAATATAAGGGGACGGTCGACCGCAGGCAGGGCGGCGACCAGATCGAATACGAAGACGAAGATCCGATGGTGCGGCGGTTGTTCGAAGAGGCGCTGGCGAAGAACGGTCTTCAGAGCCAGATGGCGGACCATTACAAGAAATCCGCATGAAGCAGGCGATCGTCAAAGCCTTCGAAGAGAGCGTCCAGACCAAAAAAGCGTTTCTCAAGCAGAACCTCGACACTCTCATCGCGGCGATCGACGCGATCGCCGACGCGTTTCTCCGCGGCAACAAGCTCATGATTTTCGGCAACGGCGGCAGCGCCGCCGACGCGCAGCACATCGCCGCCGAGTTCGTCAACCGTTTCCGGATGGACCGGCCGCCGCTGCCGGCGCTTGCGCTCACCACCGACACGTCGGCGATCACGAGCATCGCCAACGACTTCGATTACAAAGAGATTTTTTCCAAGCAGTTGAAAGCGCTCGGGAAAGAAGGCGATATCGCGCTCGCGATCTCGACCAGCGGCAACGCCGCGAACGTGCTGGCCGCGATCGACGTCTGCAAGAGGCTCAAGATTGCCGTCATCGGACTTACCGGCGGCGACGGCGGCAAGATGGCGCGCAAGGTCGATTTTCTCCTTTCCGCCTCGGAAGGCAAAAACACCGCGCGTATTCAGGAAACGCACATCCTCGTCGGCCACGTCATCTGCGAGATGGTCGACGTCAAACTCTTCGCGGCGTAGACAATTTCAAGCCGCCTCACCCCAACCCTCTCCCGCAAGCGGGCGAGGGAGAAGCGTCGGTCTCTATTGCAAGCCTCCCCTTTGTTCCCTCTACCCTCGGGAGAGGGCTAGGGTGAGGGTAAGTCGCCCGTAGACTCTTTTCCATGCTACAATTCGTCCGGCCTAATCATGCGATTGGACGTCCTCATTTTCGGCGGCGGCGCGGCCGGCCTGTGGTGCCTCGAGCGCTTTCGCAGCGCCGGGTATCACGCGCTGCTGCTCGAGTCGGCCGCGCTGGGCGCAGGCCAGACGATCACCGCCCAGGGGATTATCCACGGCGGCGGCAAATACGCGCTCCGCGGCGTGCGCGATTTCGCCGCCGTCAAGGCTACGAAAGAAATGCCGGCGCGCTGGCGCGCAAGCCTCGCCGGAAAACAAGACCCCGATCTTCGCGGCGTGCGCGTTCTCTCGGAACGCTGTTACCTCTGGCTGCCGAAGCGATCCGCGCTCGCGCGCGTCCAATCCTGGGGCTTCATGTCTGTCGTCGCCAAGGCGGGGCTTCTCTCCACGCGGCCCGAGCCGCTGCGGAAATCGCAGTGGCCCGAAGCGCTCCAAGGCTCGGCCGTCGCGGTCTACGCGCTCGGCGAGCCGGTGATCTCGACCGGATCGTTGCTTAAAGCCCTGGCGGCGCGCCACGAGAAATATATCCATCGCTACGATATCGCCGCTCTCGGTTTCGACGCTCGAAACGCCCGCGTCGGCGATGTATCGTTCGAGCCGCGCACGATCGTATTGGCGGCGGGGGAAGGCAACGCCGGCCTGCTCGCGCGCCTCGGCGTCGGCGGCGAGCCGATGCAGCGCCGGCCGCTCGGCATGGTCCTGCTGCGCGGCGATTTGCCGCCGCTCTTCGGCCATTGCATCGTCGGCGGCAAGACGCAGCTCACGATCACGGCGCCGGAAAAGAACGTCTGGCAGGTCGGCGGCGAGCTCGCCGAGAAATTAGCGCGCGAAACAGACGACAATAGGGCGCGCCGCTCTGCATTGCGGAAGATACGCGCACGCCTGCCTGCGCTGGACTTGAGCCATATGGAAATCGCGCTTTACCGCGCCGTCAGGGCCGAGGCGCGGACGGCCGATCAACGCCGCCCGAGCGGCGTGCATGCGGGCGAATTGGCTCCGGGCGTCATCGCCGCCTGGCCGACGAAACTCTCGATGGCGCCGGTGCTCGCCGACGAAGTCTTCGCTCTCGCAGAGACAAAGTTGAAGCAGCCCGCCGGCTACCAGCACCACCCCTTGCCGCCCTGGCCGGCGCCGCCGGTCGCGCGCTATCCGTGGGAGGAGGCGGAATGGTTTCCCGCCCGTTAGGACGCACCGGATTGAACGTCAGCCCGGTCGGCCTCGGCACGACCAAGCTCGGGCGCAACACGGACGTTAAGTACCCCGCGGCGTTCGCGCTGCCGTCCGACGCGCAGGTTGAAGCGCTGCTGCAGACGGCGCTTGACTTGGGCGTCAATCTGATCGACACCGCGCCCGCCTACGGAACGAGCGAGGCGCGCCTCGGCCCGTTCGTCGGAGCGCACCGCGACCGCGTCGTGCTAGCGACCAAAGCCGGCGAGCGTTACGAGAACGGCCGCTCGAGGTATGATTTTTCATCCAAGGCGATCACCGCGTCGGTCGAGAATAGCTTGAGAAATCTCCGAACCGACCGCGTCGATATTCTCGTCCTCCATTCCAGCGGCGAAGACGAGAAGATTCTGACTGAGACCGACGCGCTCGAAGTCCTCGCGGCGCTCAAGCGGAGCGGCAAGGTGCGCGCCGCGGGACTCTCCGCCAAGACGGAGAGAGGCATCGCGCTTGCGGGCCAGTCGCTCGACGTCGTCATGGCGCCGTTCAGCCAAAGCGAACAATCCCTCGCCGGCGCGCTGAAAAAAGCGCATGCGGCCGGTGTGGGCGTGCTCGCGATTAAGGGCCTCGCGAGCGGTCACCTGCCCGCCTCGGCTGCGATCGAGTTCGTCCTGAAACAGACGTTCATCGACGCGCTGATCGTCGGCACGATCGACGCGGCGCATCTCAAGGCAGCCGTCGACGTTGCGGAGCGGGCTTCATCTTAGCTCGTCGCCGCGGCCCACTCTCGGGCTTCCTTTACGCTCCCCCGCTTTTCCGTTAGATTAAAACGCTCCGATGGAGAACCGGCTCATCGCGCTTACGACCGACTTCGGACACCAGGATCCGTTTGTCGGGATCATGAAGGGCGTCATCCTGGGCATCAACCCGGACGCGCGCATCGTCGACGTGACGCACGGGATCGCGCCGCAGGATATCCGCGGTGGCGCGCTCGCGCTGCATTACGCCGCGCCTTATTTCCCGCCGGGGACGATCCACGTCGCCGTCATCGACCCGGGCGTGGGCACCGAGCGGCGGCCGATCTTGATCGAGTGCGAGGATGCTTTTTTCGTCGGGCCCGATAACGGGGTGTTGAGTCTTGCGGCCGAGCGCCGGAAGAAGCGGCGCGTCGTCGAGCTCGCCGACGAGCGCTATCGCCTCAATCCCGTGAGCGCGACGTTTCACGGGCGCGACATCTTCGCGCCTTCGGCGGCGCATCTGTCGCTGGGCGTACCGCCCGAGGACTTCGGCCGCGCACTGAAAGAGTATACCCGCCTCACGTGGCCCGCGCCGATCAAAGGCGACGGCGAGGCGCGCGGTGAAATTATTTACATCGACCACTTCGGGAACCTTATCACGAACATTACAGAGCGCGACCTCGAGCCTCTCGGCGGCCGCAATGTCGAGATCGCGCTCGTCGACGTCACGATCTGCGGCCTCGCGTCCAGCTACGCGGGCGCCGAGACGGGCGGCTACGCTGCGCTGATCAACAGCTGGGGATTGCTCGAAATATCCTGCTACAACGCCCGCGCGGACCAGCGCTCGGGCGCCGGCATCGGCGACCCCGTCCACGCGCGGAGCGCGGCGCGATGAACGGCGAGAACGCCCGCCCGCGCCGAATCTGGCTCCATGTCGTACTTTTTATCGTGACGTTCGCCACGACGACGATCGCCGGAGCGTGGCAGAACGGCGTCGATATCTTATCCTTGGATCCGCGCGAGATCGCGTCGGGTCTGCCATTCTCCTGCACCCTGATGACGATATTGCTCGCGCACGAGATGGGCCACTATCTGATGTCGCGGCGGTACAGGGTCGAGGCGACCCTGCCGTTCTTTATTCCCGGGCCCTCCATCATCGGGACGTTCGGCGCCGTCATCAAGATGCAGTCGCGCATGCCCGACCGGAAATCACTCTTCGATATCGGCGCCGCCGGGCCGATCGCCGGGCTTATCCTGTCGGTTCCTGCTGTGATCGTAGGCTTAAAACTATCGACGGTCGTACCGGTCTCCAAAGAGGGCGTCGGCCTCGGCGACTCTCTTTTATTTAAGTTCCTGGGCCTCCTAACATGGGGAAACCTGCCCGACGGGTCCGATATTCTTCTTCATCCGATCGCATTCGCCGGCTGGGTCGGATTGTTCGTGACGGCGCTCAATCTCCTCCCGGCGGGCCAGCTCGACGGCGGGCACGTCTCTTACGCGCTCTTCGGCCGCCGCCACGTGCGCGTCTCGCAACTGACGGTGATCGGCCTCTTACTGTTCGGCATCAGAGGATGGTTCGGCTGGATATTATGGGCATTCCTGATATTACTGCTGATCGGCGTGCGCCATCCGCCGCCGGTCGATCCCGATACTCCGCTCGACGCGAAGCGAAAGCTTCTCGGCTGGCTGATGCTCGCGACTTTCGTCGTGACGTTCATACCGGACCCGTTTCCCGTCCAGGAGGCGGAGATGCACGAGGAGCTGCCGCCGCCCGAAGGGCGCGAGGGGCTGCAGCGAACGAACAAAAGAGAGGACCGCGATGAGCGAGCGACTAAGCTGGCACCAGTACTTTCTCACGATCACGCGCGACGTGGCCGAGCGCTCCACCTGTAATCGAGCCAAGGTCGGCGCCGTCATCGTGCGCGATAAGAATATTCTCGCGACCGGCTACAACGGCGCGCCGGCCGGCATGCCGCACTGCACCGAGGCCGGCTGCCTGGTCTATCAATCGAAGACCCCGAACGGCGACATCGAGGAGAACTGCTTCCGGACGATCCACGCCGAAATCAACGCGATCGCGCAGGCGGCGAAAAACGGCTCGTCGATCCGCGACGGGTCGATCTACATCACGCACACGCCGTGCATCCACTGCCTGAAGGTCTTGGTCAACACCGGCATCAAGAACGTTTATTACGAAAGCCCTTACAAGCTGCACACGCTGGAGGAGATCCTGCGCCACACGCAGGTCCGATTGGAGAGAGTCGAGCTGCCGCCGAAATGAAAAAGGGACGGAGCGCAGGCCCCGTCCCTTTTATCCCGTCTGTCTTCCGCTGTTAGATCTTGCCCTGCAGGAAGAACGCGATGACGAACGCGTAAAGTGCGAGCGCCTCGATGAACGCGAGGCCCAGGATCATCGGCAGCTGGATGCGATCCGCCGCGTTGGGGTTGCGGCCGATACTTTCCATCGCCGCCGCAGCCATGCGGCCTTGGCCGAGCGCGGCGCCGAAGGCTCCGATCGCGATCGCGAGGCCTGCGGCGATCGCGAGCGCCGCGCGGGAGTAATCCCCGCCCGCGGGCGCGGCTTCCGCCGCCGCCAAAGCGACGCCGGAAGTGAAGATCCCCAGCACTGCCGCGGTTACGAACGATAGTAACTTGCGCATTGTCTTACCTCCTTTCCAGCGCGCCTCGATGCCCTTCCGCTCCTCTATCCTCATCCTCGCCGCCGGGCAGGCCGCTTAGTGCTCATGGCTGATCGCCATGGCGACATAGATAACGCTTAGAATCGTGAAGACCGCCGCCTGGATGATCGAGACAAGCGATCCCAGCATATAAAACGCGACCGGGATCACCAGCTTGGTCAGGTTGCTGAAGATCTCCAGCACCAGGTGATCGCCGAACATGTTGCCGAAAAGACGAATCGAGAGAGAGATCGGCCGAAAGATGTGCGAGAAAAATTCGATCAGGATGAACAGCGGCGCGAGCAGCAGCATCGGCCCCATGAACTGCTTCAAGTAATGCGCGCCGTTCTCGCGCACGCCGAAGTAGTTGTACGCGACAAAGACGATGAGCCCCATGCCAAAATTGACAAAAAAGCTGCTGGTCGGCGGCGTGACGCCGGGGATCAGGCCGGAGAAGTTGCCGATCAGGATGAAAAGAAACAGGCTGCCGAAGAGCGGGACGAACTCGCGCCCCTTCTTGCCGATGATGCTGTCGGACAGGCCGACGACGATCTCGACCAGGAACTCCATGACGTTTCTTACCGTGACGCCTTCGTCCGGGATCGCCGGGTCTTTGGCGGTCCGGAGCGATTTGCGGAAGGCGAGCGCCAGGCCGATGATCACGAGCGCGACGACGACCGCCGTGAAATTCGGCTCCGCGATCAGGTTCAGCGGATGCGGCAGAAG